>JBOFSC010000388.1:0-6624 GCA_051651345.1 Enterobacteriaceae bacterium | reverse complement strand
TTGTGTTGGTTGTGTTGGTTGTTTTGGCGAATGATCATTTGATCATGATCACAGCACACTTTCCACTCTTTTTTCTAAAAATACGTCATTTTTTCTATCGTTATCAGTTGGTTGATCCTAAAGATCCTACGTATAAATGATAAATTGCTCTGGAGGATATCAGGGCAATTTACCTGTGCAGCATTCATTCGTTAGTATTTATGGTATAGCGAGCTGCTTAATTTTCTGGTCGGGAGTAGGCAATACTTTTATTAATATTAAATATTAAATATTAAATATTAACGATTATAGCCAGAAGTAACAAAAGCATGTAATATATTAATATTTTTTAACAAAAATGTCTTTTGTACAATTTGTTACTCTGTGTATATTATCGGCTGATGTTACGCTGCTGCTGCATAACATCAGTAAATAATCCTGACAGCCTAACTTCTGCAGTTGTCCAATTGAGGGGAAAGTAATAATGATACGACGTATTATAACCGCAAAAAATAATCATGGAAATTCTTATATCCTTTCTGATGGAGAAACCACAAATATAGAGATCCCTTTGCCAGAGATGGATTCGCGTTTCCAATTTTTTAATCTATGGACGACAGACTCCATGCCGGTAAACTTTTCCAGTGTTGATCCTGTTATAGATAAATTTGTCTCTACATCTCCAGTTAAAAATGGTAGTCTGTTTAGAATAGTGAACTATCCGCCGGAAAGAGTATTGCTCAATCAAGTTAATAAAATGAGTCAAGATGAGTTAATTGCATTTGAAAAAAGAGTCGGTGTAAAAATATGTTTAAATGGTAAACATCCATTTATGCATATGACCAATAGTATTGATTTTGGTGTTGTTTTAACTGGAGAAATATTTTTAGTCCTTGAGGAAGAAGAGACCTTATTAAAAGCAACAGATACTGTGATCCAACGTGGTACTAATCATGCGTGGAGCAATCGATCAGAGCAGGATTGTTTAATGGCTTATGTTTTATTGGATGCACTTGTATAACCAGGCGTTTTTAAAGGAACGTCTTGATGAAAAGGAGAGTCCCGGGGTCTTAAATAAGTATTTGTGAGGGGTACTTAATGAACAACAGATATCAAAAGAATTGGCAACAGCAAAAAATACAAGCGGCATTGCTGCATCAGACGCAGGCATCTGAGAGTGTCAATGAGCTAGTGTTTAAAAAACGTTGTAATAGAAAAATCATCCTTGTTGATGACACGGAGCTGACAGAGTTTGTTTCCTGTTCTTATTTGGGCATTGATCAGGATGAACGGGTCATTAACGCAGTGATACAGGATATCTCTGCCTGCGGTGTTAGTTTCCCTGCGGCAAGAACCCGGGTTGTTGCGCAGAATAACATTATTTTAGATGCATTACTTAATCAGATATTTTGCGATAATTTTTGTGTACTGTTTCACAATCTCCATATGGTGCACCTCGGGTTTTTGCCTTTATTAGGCTCTGGAGAAATGCCAGGCTATCCATTAGATCGTAATGGCGCTTACTTTATTCTTGATAAAACAGCACATTCCTCTATTCAGATCAATAGAGGCTTAATGAGCCAATTTGGAGCAGTTCGAATTATTTCTTTCCAGGATCTGGAGCAAGTAGAAACACAATTCAGATGTGCAGTGGCGTCTAATCATACGCCTGTCGCCATTGCAGACAGTGTTGGTTCAATGGGGGGCATGCATTCTTTGTCTCCTCTGCTTCAAATGGCCGAACGGTATCAAGGTTATTTATACCTGGATGACGGACATGGTACATCCCTGTTCGGCAAAAATGGCTGTGGCTATGTACTCAATGAATTAGGGGGTATCTTTCATCCGCGCCTTATTTTGACTGCTTCTTTGGCTAAAGCATTTGGCGCAGGCAGCGGGGGGGTACTGGTTCTCCCGACTCAAGCTGACCTGAACAGAGTAAAACGGTTTTGTTCAACATATATTTTCGGTGGACCCCCGCCTTTAGCCCTGATTAATGCCGGGATTGCCGCAGCGCATATTCATTTGTCTCCGGAAATTATACAACTCCAGGGAAAACTACAGCAAAATCTTGCTGTTTTTGATGCCAATCTGCTGATACCGCCACACCGTATTATTAATTACAACACGCCTGCACCAATACGGGGGGTGTATATTGGTGACGAATTTAAAGCGATTGAGATAACAAAACAATTACACCAAAAGGGTTTCGCAGTGACAGCAGCAATGTATCCAACTGTCCCAAAACGACAAAGCATGTTACGTCTGGCTATTGGGGCGCGTCATACTCTACAGGAACTCACTGATCTGGGTAAGTTAATTTCGATTTTTCTTTCAGAAAACTGACATACAGATCCGACACAACCGTTCGCCACTCAACGACTAAAGGTGCCATAATGGAATTTGATTTATCCTATGTGATTCAATACTTGCCCGGTTTCGTGTATTGGAAAAATATCCGTTCAGAATATATGGGATGTAATGATAATTTGCTACATATAGCAGGATGTGAGCTTAATGAGTTTATTGGAAAAACCGACGATGAGTTTTCTTGGGGTAAAGAATATGCCAATAATTTCAAGGCTGACGACGAAGAGGTAATTAAAACCGGGCAGCTTAAAATTACCGAACATAAGTTGCTTATGAAATCTGAACGAGACCGTTATATGTGGATCAGAACCGAGAAAAGACCGTTTTATAATGCAGCAGGTCAGGTGATTGGCGTATTGGCGATTGCGACAGATATCACCACCCAGAAAGAAAATGAACGCTTAACTGTTGAAAATGAGAGAACCCGGATACAGCTCCAGGAACGTGAAGCATTCCGAAAAATAGTCGGCCAGGCTGTACATGATATCGGTTCTCCGCTGGCCAGTCTGGGTATACTGGTTAAAATGGGTCTGGATTCTGTTTCAGAGCAAGATCGGGGTACCCTGAGAGATATTGCAACACGAATCAGCGATATTGCTGCAAACCTGCTCACTTATTATCGACCTGAACACACCGACGCTAAACTGACGAAAAAACGCCGGCCGGTACTGATTTCCCTGGCGCTGCGGGATTTGCTTGCTGAAAAAAAACATCAATATCAGGGCAGGTCTGTCAGCTTTGAAACGGATCTGCAACCAGACTGCCACTTTGCATTTGCTGAGCTGGAGGAGAGCGAGTTTAAACGGATGCTGTCGAACCTGATTAACAACGCTGTCGATGCTTTTGAGGGTCAACCCGGCGTGGTTACGCTGGGCTTTGCAGCGGAGGAGGCACTGATCAAACTGGCTGTTAAGGATAATGGCAAAGGCATGTCCGGGGAGTTGGTCCATAAAATCACCAACAACATTGCGGTGACGGAAGGAAAAGAAGGCGGGCATGGGATTGGCCTGACGCAGGTGCGTGAGATGATACAGCGTAATCAGGGTACCTTTGCCATTGATTCAGAAGTCGGCAAGGGTACCACCATACACATCACCTTTCCCAGGATTCACGCACCAGTCTGGACAGCGGAACAGATCACGATAAACCGTGAGGATACGGTGGTGATTCTGGATGATGAATCCAGTATCCATAATTTATGGGATACCTACTTTACTTCGGTCGCACCGGAGATTCCACTGGTGCACTTTACTCAGGCCGATGAAGCCACTGCATTTATCAACGGGTTTGCACAAAAGGAGCGTATTTTTCTGCTAATCGACTACGAACTGTTGCAGCAACCCTGTAATGGCCTGGCGGTGATTGAGCAAACTCAAATCAAACGTGCGCTGTTAGTGACCAGCCACTATGCCATCCCGGGTATTCAGGAACAGGCCACTAAATCAGGCGTGACTGTCTTACCCAAACAGCTTGCTGCGGAATTCCCCATTGTGATATATGATTAAAGCACTTAGTGTTCCACAATCATTACGGGTAAAAATGATTTATTTTCAATGCGTTGATCATTAAGTGCTAACGCATGACGCAGCATTAACCGCGATACCCACTTTCAATCATCAGTGTTGTGGAAAAGTTTATGGAAAGAAACCGATAAAATCTGAAAGAACACTTTATCCAGTAATATCAAACAATCTTCATGAATATACGGTGCTGGTATATTCCGGTACTGCCACTTTCTATGTCTCATATTATCTGTCACGACACTTCCCGCCTGCTCGCCTGGGCCACCCCCATTATCGGCTGTGGCCCTGCCAGAAGTGATGCGCAGGCTATTGGCCTTGAGCGGGATGGCGCACTGGTGGCGGTCACTTACTATGACGGTTTCTCTGCCACTGACTGCAATATACATGTGGCCTCCGATGGTTCAGGCCGCTGGCTGACCCGTGAATTCCTGGCCCATGTCTTTGCCTATCCCTTTATCCAGCTATCCCTTCGACGTGTCACCGGTCTGGTGCCGGTTAATAATCCCCGAGCCCTGCAGTTTGATCTGAAATTAGGCTTCCGGCTTGAGGGCTGCTGCCGTGATGCCCTGCCTGATGGCACAGACCTCTATATTCTGGGGATGCTGCGCCGTGAATGCCGCTGGATTACTCCGGAGTATCGAAAATGAATGACCTCCTGTTTCTTTTTGTGCTGGCAGTACTCACTTTCTTCTCTGGCCTGCCTGCCGCTTTTAATGTCGCCCTTATCACCGGGACAGCAAGTAAGCGACCTGATGCCGGAAAAGAGCAGAATGAAAAAGGCCATGGCACCGCGCTCTTTAAAAAAGGCGGTGGAGGCAGCGCTCCTTCACCCGATCCGGCTATTGGTCAGGCGGCACTTAAACAGGCCCAACTGGGAGAAGAGTGGCTTAACTTCGCCCGTGAGCAGTTTGCAGAAGGGAATGAGCGTCAGAAAAAAATGGATGAACTGACCGGCAGAGTCACCGGAGAACAACTGGCCTCCATGGAGCGCCAGAATAAATGGGCACTGGAAGATCGGGACCGCTATAAAAACGTGTTCCAGCCGATGGAAGATAAGTTTATTAAGGAAGCGGAAGGATGGGACAGCCCCGAACGTCAGGAACAAATGGCAGCAGAGGCCAAAGCGGATGTGCTTGGCAATGCCGATGCACAACGCCAGGCGATGGTGCGTCAGCAGGCAGGTATGGGCGTCAATCCCAACTCCGGGCGGTTTCAGGCCGCTGAACGGGAGGGAAATCTCAATACCGCTCTGGCGTCAGCCGGTGCGCAGAACAGCGCACGTAACCAGGTCATAAGCCAGGGTATGGCCCTTCGCGCTGATGCGATCAATATGGGTAAAGGGTTACCGGCACAGTCGGCGCAGGCCGCAGGTCTTGGGTTGGGTGCAGGAAATGCCGCTGTGGGCAATATGGCGGCGGGCAACCAGGGTTTTTATCAGAATGCGGGCCTTATGGGCCAGGGGTTTCAGGGAGCTATGGGCGGGTATGCCGGACAGGCCAATACCCTGAACAGTCTCTATGGTAATCAACTCAATGCCTGGGCAGCCAACAGGCAGGCAGGTTCAAGTGGTGCCAGCGGACTGATGAGTGGACTGGGATCTCTTATGGGGGCGGCGCTGCACTGTTTGCGGCATTCTCATCTAAAAAACTCAAAGAGGATAAAAAGCCCGTACAGGGCAGCGCCCTGAAAGCCATACGGCGTTTGCCTGTTGAGTCGTGGAAGTACAGGGATGGTATAGCCGACGGAAAACGGCATATCGGCCCCTATGCTGAAGATTTTCAGAAAGTCACGGGCAGGGGTGACGGAACAACAATACCCGTTGTTGATGCTATTGGCCTTACGATGAAAGCCATCCAGGAACTCGATAAAAGAGTCGATAAAAAACGGGGGGAGGTATGAGCTGGATACGGGGTCTGGGCGCGTTTGCCAGTGGGCTGAATGAAGGTCTGTCTGCTGGGCAGAACCTGGGTAATGCTATCAACCGGGGACGTCTGCTTGGTGCACAGAGGGAGGTGAATACCCTGGCGCAGCAGCAACGGGACGCCGAAGTTGAAAAAAAACTGGGCTCCCCTGTAACCGATGAAAAGGGGCTGGCAGCATGGCAGACCGGTAGCCAACTCACCTCCGGCCGGGAAGAGGCGCGGCAGTATTATCAGGACAACACGGATCTCAATTATCTGGCGGCCATGAAAAAAGTGGAGGCGGATTTAAGCCCACAACTGGTGCCCGCTTTTCGGCAATGGGCGCAGGGAGAGGCAGCCCGTCAGGGGACTCTGGGCTTTATGCAGGCGGTGAGACTGGGCCAGATGGGAGATAATGACGGTTTTGCCAGGGCACTGGAAAAAATGGGCCGGGGGGATATTACTCTGACAACATCACGGATTTTAAAGTACAGCCACAAAAGGATGACAACGGCAAACCTGCCGGATTTATGATCAGCGGTAAAAACAGTGATACCGGCGCGCCTTTTGCGCAGACCTTTACCAGTATCGATGAAATGATGCCGCTGATGCTCTCCCATCTCAATCCTGAAAAAGCCTTTGAAAATCTGTATACCGAAAAACAGGAGCGCAGCAAAGCCCGCGCTGACATCGCTAAAGAGGAACGTCTTTACGGGCGGCAGATGGGACTGGAGGGGGTTAAACAGGGCTACGGGGCACAAAGGGACGAGACCCGTTTTATGAATCAGATGACGCTCGATATGATGCGCAGTGCCCAAAAGCCGAAGAAAGAGGACGATCTGCTCAAACTG
>JBOFSC010000387.1:0-18628 GCA_051651345.1 Enterobacteriaceae bacterium | reverse complement strand
GGAGCCCGCTTTTATGCTGGCGGTGGAGCAGGATCCGGAGCTGATCGATCTGGCCCAGCGCAGCAATATTATGCTGGTCAGCCCCACCACTCTGCTGGTGGCATTGCGTACCATCAATAACCTGTGGCGTTATGAGCAGCAACGGGAAAATGCGCGCCAGATCGCCGATCGCGCCGCCCGTCTCTATGACAAATTACGTCTGTTTGTCGATGATATGAGCAATTTGGGCCAAAATCTGGAGCGGGCTCAGCTCAGCTATCAGGGGGCGATGAATAAACTGGCTGAGGGACGGGGCAATCTGATTCGCCAGGTGGAGGGATTCCGGGCTCTCGGGGTGGAAGTGAAGCGTCCTATTAATGAACAATTGGTTGAGCGGGCGCAGACAACCACTGAAGAGACAGAAGAAGAGGCAGAGACAGAGGAAGTAATGAAGAGCGTATGAGAAAGGGAAATCTGATACACTGTCCGCCTTGCAAGTAAGAATTGAATCAACAAGGCCTATGACAGAGCAGACAGAAGAGACAACCCACTTTGGTTTCCAGACGGTAGCGAAAGCCCATAAGACAGGTATGGTGGCATCGGTGTTTCACTCCGTTGCTGCGAAATACGATGTGATGAACGATTTGATGTCCCTCGGTATCCATCGATTATGGAAGCGTTTTGCCATTGATTGCAGTGGTGTCCGTCGTGGACAACGGGTGTTGGATCTGGCCGGAGGCACCGGCGATCTGACAGCACGTTTCTCCCGTCTGCTGGGGGACCAGGGCGAGGTGGTGCTGGCGGATATCAACGACTCCATGTTAAAGGTGGGGCGCGATAAGTTACGCGACCTTGGCGTGGCTGGAAATGTCAGCTATGTTCAGGCGAATGCCGAGAAACTGCCCTTTCCTGATGACAGCTTTGATTGTGTGATCATCTCCTTTGGTCTGCGCAATGTCACCGATAAAGAGAGTGCCCTGCGCTCCATGTATCGGGTCCTCAAACCCGGTGGACGCTTGCTGGTGCTGGAGTTCTCCAAACCTCTGCTGGAACCGCTCAATAAATTGTATGACGCCTACTCATTCCATGTGCTGCCCAAACTGGGGGAAGCGATTGTTCAGGATGGGGACAGCTACCGCTATCTGGCGGAATCTATCCGTATGCACCCGGATCAGGACACCCTGGAGGCGATGATTCAGGATGCCGGTTTTGAGCAGACCAGCTATTACAATCTGACAGCGGGTATTGTGGCGCTGCACCGTGGCTTCAAATTCTGACCAGGGGGAGGGTAGGATGCTGAAATCATTGCTGTGCGCTGTGCTGGAGCAGGCGCTTAACCATCAACTCTATCGCGATCGTGCCTTACAAATGCCACGCCAGCGTCTGGTAGGAAAGGTGTTGCAGCTTGAGTTTAGCGAGATCTCAGCCCCCCTGACACTGCTGTTTTCAGAGCAGAGAGTGGATCTGCAAAGTGCGTGGCAAGGGGAGAGCGATTGCCGGGTTACGGTCAGCATCCTGCAACTGGGCCGTTTACGTGACAGGCGCCAGTTGACTGACATGATCAGTAGCGGAGATTTAAAGGTCCAGGGCGATCCCCAGGTGATCCAATTATGGGCTGCCCTGCTGGAGGCTGCCGAATGGGATCTGGCGGAATTTTTATCCCCCTGGTTGGGAGATATTGCGGCGCAAGGCATTAGCCAGTGTGCCAGTCAGGTTGTACGTACTGGCAGACAGCTTGTCATGCGGCAGAAAGAGTATCTGGCACAGGCGCTCACTGAGGAGTGGAAGCTGCTGCCCGGTGCACTGGAAATCGCCGCATTTAACGATCAGGTTTCGGAGCAGGCAGAGCGACTGACGGCTTTGACCGCCCGATTGGATAAAATGGAACATCAGGCATGACCCCCGCTGAGTTAGCACGACTCTATCGCATTGTTCGCATTCTGCTCTGTTATGGGCTGGATCAACTGCTGCCCCAAAACCGTCTGACGCTGCCGCTACGCGCGGGACGTCGGGTCCTGTTCTGGCTGCGTAACCGCTATCCGCAAAAATCTTTGGGGGAGCGTCTGCGCCTGGCTTTCCAGGAGTTGGGGCCGGTATGGGTGAAATTTGGTCAGATGCTCTCTACCCGTCGGGATCTGTTCCCTGCGGAAATTGCCTATCAACTGGCGCTGTTACAGGATCAAGTCGCTCCTTTTGATGGCCGACTGGCCCGTCAGCAGATTGAGGCCGCTCTGGGTGGACCCCTGGAGGAGTGGTTTGATGATTTTGATATCGAGGCGCTGGCTTCCGCCTCTATTGCTCAGGTACATACGGCATTTTTAAAAGACGGACGGGAAGTGGTATTAAAGGTGATCCGCCCGGATATCCGTCCGGTGATCCATGCCGATATTCGTCTGATGTATCGCCTGGCAGGCTGGTTACCGCGTCTGCTGCCGGATGGGCGACGTCTGCGTCCCACCGAAGTGGTGCGTGAATATGAAAAAACTCTGAATGATGAGTTAAATTTACTGCGCGAAGCGGCTAACGCGATTCAGCTCCGGCGTAATTTCGAACAGAGCCCGATGCTCTATATTCCAGAGATTTATGTGGATTATTGCCGACAAAATTTGCTGGTGATGGAGCGCATCTATGGCATCCCTGTATCCGATATCGAGGAATTACAACGCAATAATACCAATATGAAAATATTGGCGGAGCGGGGCGTGCAGGTGTTTTTCACCCAGGTGTTCAGGGACAGCTTTTTCCATGCGGATATGCATCCGGGCAATATTTTTGTCAGTTATCAGCATCCTGAGGACCCGCAGTATATTGGCATCGATTGCGGTATTGTCGGCTCCCTTAACAAAAATGATAAACGCTATCTGGCTGAAAATTTCATTGCTTTTTTTAATCGGGATTACCGCAAGGTGGCGGAACTGCATGTGGATTCTGGCTGGGTGCCCCCGGATACCAATGTCGAAGAGTTTGAGTTTGCCATCCGTACGGTGTGCGAACCTATTTTTGAAAAGCCGCTGGCGGAAATCTCCTTCGGCCATGTGTTGTTGAATCTGTTTAATACGGCGCGCCGCTTCAATATGGAAGTGCAGCCGCAACTGGTGCTGCTGCAAAAGACGCTGCTCTATGTGGAAGGATTGGGACGGCAGCTCTATCCCCAGTTGGATCTGTGGAAAACCGCCAAACCGTTTCTGGAGTCCTGGCTCAACAGCCAGGTGGGCTTACCTGCAGTATTGCGGGCTTTAAAGGAGAAAGCCCCCTTCTGGGTGGAGAAACTGCCTGAGTTACCGGAACTGGTCTATGATAATCTGCGGCAACAGCGGGAATTGCGCCAGTGGGCGGATAGCTGGCAGCAACAACAGCAGAAACAGCAGCGCCAGCAGAATCGTAGTCGCTATTTGTTTGCTGCAGGCGCTACACTATTAATTATGGCGACGCTGCTGTTTATTGGCGATCGGGAACTGCTCTGGTCTCAGACGTTATCTGCGGCCGGACTCATCTTGTGGTTTATCGGTTGGCGCAGAGCGTGATAAAATAGTAACAAGGTGCTATTGGTCCCCCTGTTGGCAGTGGTACAGTAGCAAAGAGTCGAGTAACAGAGAGACAGGTAAAGAATATGCTTGAGTCCGGCATGAGTGTTTGGCAGTTATTAATTATTGCAGTGATCGTTGTGGTACTGTTCGGTACCAATAAACTGCGTACGCTGGGTTCTGATCTGGGTGCCTCCATCAAAGGTTTCAAGAAAGCGATTGGGGATGATGAATCCGCTCGCTCTGAAGATCATACTAATCAGTCTGTGCAGCAGGATGCTGATTTTGAAACAAAATCTTTGCAAGAGAACAGCGCACAGAGCAAAACTGAGCCCAGTGAGAGCAAAAATCAGGATAAGCCACAGGTATAAACGGTGTTCGATATTGGCTTTAGTGAACTGATACTGGTCATGGTGGTCGGCCTGGTGGTGCTGGGGCCGAAGCGTCTGCCTGTGGCAGTGAAAACGGTGGCGGGCTGGATTCGTGTGATGCGCACGATGGCGGCTACCGTGCAAAATGAGCTGGCTCAGGAGCTGAAACTGCAGGAGTTACAGGATAGCCTGAAAAAAGTGGAGCAAGCTGGCATACACAACCTCTCTCCTGAACTAAAAGCGTCCATGGATGAGCTGAAACAGGCGGCTGAGGCATTGCAGCACCCCTTATCCCTGACCGAGACGGAAAAACATCTCACAGCGCCCCATGATGCTGAGAAACAGCATGATGAAGAGGCTCATGCGGTGATATCGGCAGAGAGTGCAGGCAGTGAGCAACCCCCGGTGACAGAAACCTCGGAGCAGCCCGCCCAGGTAACAGAGCCCGCTGCACCATCATCCGAACCCGCACCGCTACCCGAAAAGCAAATATAGTCTATGGATGTTGATAATACACAACCCCTGATAAGCCACCTGATTGAGCTGCGCAAACGTATTTTGTATGCCATTGCCAGTGTGCTGCTGGCGTTTCTGGCGTTGGTCTACTTTTCTAACGATATTTATCAGCTGGTGGCCTCGCCACTGTTAAAAAAGTTACCCCAGGGGGCCACCATGCTGGCCACCGATGTGGCCTCGCCCCTCTTCACGCCGATTAAGTTAACCCTGATCGTGTCGGTTTTTGTGTCGGCCCCGATGATTCTCTATCAGGTGTGGGCTTTTGTCGCTCCGGCACTGTATAAACATGAGCGCCGTCTGGTACTGCCCCTGCTCTTTTCCAGTACCCTGCTGTTTTATATCGGTATGGCCTTTGCCTACTTTGTGGTCTTTCCCCTGGCATTCAGCTTCTTTGCCCATACCGCGCCCACGGGGGTCATGCTGGCACCGGATATCACCAAATATCTCGATTTTGTGATGGCGTTGTTTCTGGCGTTCGGGGTCTGTTTTGAAGTGCCCGTGGCGATTATCTTGCTCTGCTGGACCGGTGTGACAACCCCGGAAGATTTGAAGAAAAAACGGCCTTATATTATTGTAGGAGCGTTTGTGGTGGGTATGTTACTGACGCCACCGGATGTTTTCTCACAAACGCTACTGGCGATTCCCATGTGTTTGCTGTTTGAGGTGGGTCTGTTTTTCTCCCGTTTTTATGTGGGTAAAGGGCGACGCAATATAGCAGCAGAAGATGAAACGGAGAATGAATCGCACCAGTAGACGTTGATAAAGGAACCTGGCCATGTTTGATATTGCTGTCAATCTTACCAGCAGTCAGTTTGAGGCGGATGCCGCCAGTGTGGTGGAACGGGCGCATCAGGCTGGAGTCAATGGCTTGCTCCTGTTGGGCAGCAGCCTGCAGGAGAGTACGGCTGCGCGGCGTCTGGCGCTCACTCTGAGTGAAGGCTGCTGGGCCACGGCCGGGGTGCATCCCCATGAGGCCAAAGAGTGGAATGAGCACTCCGCAGAGGCGCTGTTTGCCCTGGCAGGTAAAGAGCGGGTGGTGGCGATTGGCGAATGTGGTCTGGACTTTAATCGCAACTTCTCCACCCCCGAGGAGCAGGAAGCGGCGTTCAGTGCCCAGATTGCTCTGGCTGCGGAGCTGTCGATGCCGCTCTATGTGCACTGCCGTGATGCCCACGAGCGCCTGCTTAAACTGTTAAAGCCCTCCCTTGGACAGATCCCTGATGTGGTGGTGCACTGTTTTACCGGTACGCAACCGGAGCTGCAGGAGTTACTCTCTCTGGGCTTTTATATCGGTATCACCGGCTGGATCTGTGATGAGCGGCGCGGGTTGCCCTTACGCGAGTTGCTACCCCTGATTCCACCCCATCGTCTGCTATTTGAAACCGATGCGCCCTATCTTTTACCGAGGGATCTACAGCCAAGACCCAACTCTTATCGTAATGAGCCCTGCTATTTATCCCATATCATCAAACAGGCTGCGCAGTGGCGCGGCGAAGATCCGTTATGGCTTGGTCAGCAGACAGAGGCCAATGCCCGTGACCTTTTTCAACTTTGACATCACAGAGGAGATGGTGTGATGAGTGTAGTCTTTCCCGGAATTTTTCCTGAACGTCGTCTGCGCCGGTTGCGCTATAGCGATTTTAGCCGCCGCCTGGTGGCGGAACACCAGCTGACGGTTAACGATCTGATCTATCCGGTTTTTGTCACTGAAGGCAGCCATAGTCGATCTCCAGTTGAGTCTATGCCTGGCGTGGAGCGTCTGAGTATCGATCTGCTGCTGCGGGAAGCTGAGACGGTGGCTAAATTGGGTGTACCGGTGCTGGCGCTGTTTCCGCTGGTTGAGGCGGATCAGAAGTCGCCTCTGGCGCAGCAGGCTTACCATCCGCAGGGTTTAATGCAAAGGGCCATTCGTGCCTTAAAAGAGGCGGTGCCGGAGTTAGGTATCCTGACGGATGTCGCGCTGGACCCTTACACCACCCATGGGCAGGATGGCATTATTGATGAGCAGGGCTATGTTCTCAACGATCCCAGTGTAGAGATCCTGGTGCAACAAGCCCTGTCCCAGGCCGAAGCGGGCAGTGATATTATCGCCCCCAGCGATATGATGGATGGACGTATCGGTGCCATTCGTGAGGCGCTGGAGCGGGCCGGTCACATCAACACGCAAATTATGGCCTATTCCGCGAAATACGCTTCCAGCTACTACGGCCCGTTTCGTGATGCCGTCGGTTCTGCCGTTAACTTAAAAGGCGGTCATAAGAAGAGCTATCAGATGGACCCGGCCAATGGTGATGAAGCCCTGCAGGAAGTGGCTCAGGATTTAGCTGAGGGCGCCGATATGGTGATGGTCAAGCCAGGTATGCCCTATCTGGATGTGGTGCGAGCGGTAAAAGAGACCTTCCGGGTACCCACATTTGCTTATCAGGTATCGGGAGAGTATGCGATGCATATGGCTGCGATACAAAATGGCTGGTTACAGGAGCAACCGACCATTATGGAGTCGCTGCTCTGTTTTAAACGGGCAGGGGCTGATGGGGTGTTGACCTATTTTGCCCGTCAGGTTGCCACCTGGCTGCATGAAGATAAAATGCGACGCTAACGGGCGGGGGCAGCTAAAGCTTACTAAACTCCAGATTGCTGATACTTTGTCGTGTTTCCCGGTTCATGATATTGATCAGCAGGATGGAGCGAGTTTCGCCGTCGGGTTCAGCATAGATAGCGGTCAACCCTTGCAGAATACCCTCGTTAATCTCGACTTTATCGCCGGGGTTAGGTATTGAGGGATCCACTTGTGACAAGGGAGGATTTTTCTGCAGGATCTCAATAATCTCTTCCGGAACCTGAGCCGGAGAGGCGCCGAAGCGCACAAAATGGCTCACGCCACGGGTGGCACTGATTGTGGTGGTGTGTATCTCTTGCGGATCGAATTGGATAAAGAGATAGTTAGTAAAGAGCGGTTCATGTACGATTTGACGTTTTCCACGCACCATTTTTTCCAGCTCGATTATGGGACTGAAGCTGGTAACCTGCTGATTATGCAGATGTTGCTGGGCGCGTGTTAACTGACCACGCTTACAATAAATCAAATACCAGGATTGCATAACTCACACAATTCAATAAAGTTGCGGGCAGAATAACAAAAGTGATTGCTGATAGACAGAAAATAACAGCTATACCTAATGCGTTTAGATAATAATTGAGTGATAGCTGAGGGGTGGAATGATATACCTAAATGTTAGCGCGGGACAGGAATAAATAGAGTCCATATTTTTCACCAGACTATTTTCAACGACAGTGTGGATCACAATGAAATACCAAGACTTGCGGGATTTTTTAAGTTTGCTTGAGCAGGAGGGGGCATTAAAACGTATTGCCACCCCTGTCAGCCCTCATCTGGAAATGACAGAGATTGCCGATCGCACTCTGCGCGCTGAGGGGCCTGCATTGCTGTTTACCCGGCCTCAGGGATACCAGACGCCGGTGCTGTGTAACCTGTTCGGTACCGTACAGCGGGTAGCCCTGGGGATGGGGCAGCAGGATCTGAGTGCCTTGCGGGATCTGGGGCGCTTGCTGGCCTTTCTGAAAGAGCCGGAGCCCCCGAAAGGATTACGTGATCTCTGGGAGAGATGGCCTGACTTTAAGCAGGTCCTGAATATGCCGCTGAAACGGCGCTCCTCAGCCCCTTGTCAGCAGCAGATCTTGCAGGGGGATGAGGTGGAGTTAACCCGTTTACCGATCATGCACTGTTGGCCCGATGATGTGGCTCCCCTGATCACCTGGGGCCTGACGGTAACCCGGGGGCCGACCCGTACACGGCAGAATCTGGGTATCTATCGTCAGCAACTGCTGGGGAAAAACAAAATCATTATGCGCTGGCTGGCCCATCGCGGGGGCGCGCTGGATTATCAGGAGTGGTGTCAGAGCCACCCCGGGGAGCGCTTCCAGGTAGCGGTGGTATTGGGCGCTGATCCGGCGACGATCCTCGCGGCGGTGACCCCCATTCCGGACACCTTATCCGAATATGCCTTTGCCGGTCTGCTGCGCGGTCACAAAACTGAAGTGGTTAAATGTATCAGTTGCGATCTGGATGTCCCGGCCAGTGCCGAGATTGTACTGGAGGGCTATATCGATCCCACAGAGAGCGCCACGGAAGGGCCCTATGGCGATCACACTGGCTACTATAATGAGCAGGCGGATTTTCCGGTGATGACGGTCACCCATATTACGCAGCGGGACGAGCCCATTTACCTCTCCACCTATACCGGGCGACCGCCTGATGAGCCCTCTGTGCTGGGCGCGGCCTTAAACGAACTGTTTATCCCTATTTTGCAGAAACAATTCCCGGAAATTGTCGATTTCTATCTGCCACCGGAAGGCTGTTCTTACCGACTGGCGGTGGTCACGATGCGTAAACAGTATGCGGGCCATGCCAAACGGGTGATGATGGGTGTCTGGTCTTTTCTCCGGCAGTTTATATACACCAAGTTTGTGATCGTCTGCGATGAGGATATCGATGCCCGCAACTGGCAGGATGTGATCTGGGCCATAACAACGCGCATGGATCCTGTCAGAGATTGTGTATTAGTAGAGAATACGCCGATAGACTATCTGGATTTTGCCTCGCCGGTATCCGGCCTGGGCTCCAAGATAGGCTTGGATGCCACCAATAAATGGCCGGGTGAAACCCAGCGAGAGTGGGGGCGACCCATTATCAAAGATAGTGCCGTCACGGCCCGTATTGATGCCATTTGGGATGAGTTAGCCATTTTTAAGTAGCCTGTTTGATGACCAAAAGAGATAACACATGACGATATTGAGTTGTAACATTGCATCGGTAGAGTCGATGACTGAAACCGTTTTTCGGGTACGACTGGTGCCGGAGAAGCCCGTCGCATTTCGTCCGGGACAATACTTAATGGTAATTATGGGGGAGCATGATAAAAGGCCGTTTACTATCGCCTCCATCCCCTCGGCACAAGAATTTATCGAGTTACATATTGGCGCATCGGAAATGAATCCCTATGCCATGGCGGTGATGGAACACATTTTAAAAAGCAGCACCATTGAGGTAGATATTCCCCATGGTGATGCCTGGCTGCGTGAAGAGAGTGAACGGCCTTTACTACTGATTGCGGGCGGAACGGGTTTCTCGTATATTCGCTCGATTATGCTGGCGGCGCTGGAGCAAAACCCCGAACGCACTATTTCCCTCTATTGGGGCGGACGTGCTGCGGAACACCTTTATGATCTGGCAGAGTTAGAGGCCTTAAGCCTTACCCACCCGGGGCTGAAGATCATTCCTGTGGTAGAGCAGGCCGGAGAGGAGTGGCGCGGCCGTAAGGGAACGGTATTGAGTGTAGTGATGCAGGACTTTGGTAGTATGCAGGGATATGACATCTATCTCGCCGGACGTTTTGAAATGGCTAAGATTGCCAGGGAGCGTTTTAGCGGTGAGCGGGGAGCAGATATTCAACATATCTATTCCGACGCATTTGCTTTTATTTAAACGCGTCCCCGCAACTTGCAGTATGGCGGGGAGAGCGTGACACACCCTTTGGTAAACTGAGGAGCTGAACGTGGAAAATATTGAGTCCCTGTACCAACAGCATATTGCCCGTTTGCAGAAGCTGGCGCAGACGATATTACAGCGCCAGGGCCTCGATGCGCTCCTGATCCATTCAGGCGAGTTGCAGATGGCCTTTCTCGATGATCAGGCTTATCCCTTTCGGGTCAATCCTCATTTTGCCGCCTGGGTGCCGGTTACGCGCGTCGCTAACTGCTGGCTGCTCATTAACGGCTCCGACCGGCCCAAAATGTGGTTCTACTCTCCACAGGATTACTGGCATAGCTGCGAGCCGCTACCCGATGCTTTCTGGACCAAAGAGATCGATATTGAACCTCTCAAGACAGCCGATGATATTGCGTGCTTGCTGCCTGCACAAAAGCAGCGAATAGCCTATATTGGCCCCTGTGAATCACGTGCCGTGTCTTTAGGCATTCAGCCGGTGCAGATCAATCCCCGTCCTGTGCTCAATTTTTTCCATTTTCATCGCTCCTGCAAAACCGAGTATGAACTGTTTTGTCTGCGTGAAGCACAAAAAATCGCCATTACGGGACACCAGGCGGTGCTGGAGGCTTTCCAGGCAGGCATGAGTGAGTTCGATATCAATATGGCCTATTTGATGGCCACCGGACAGCGTGATACCGAAGTGCCCTATGACAACATTGTGGCCCTGAACGAACACGCCGCCGTGCTGCACCATACCTCACTGTCTCTGATGGTGCCGGATAAGGTACACAGTTGTCTGGTGGATGCCGGGGCTGAATATCATGGCTATGCCTCGGATATTACCCGCACCTATGCCGCCAGAGGTAACGACAGTTTTGCCGCGCTGATCAAGAGTGTGCGCGAGCAGCAACAGGCGCTGATCGGCACTATCCAGACCGGTGTCCGCTTTACTGATTACCATCTGCAAATGCACCAGCGCATCGGGACCATTTTGCAGCAACACGAAATAATCCAGGGTATCAGCCCGGAGGAGATGGTGAATCAAGGGATCACCAGCGTGTTCTTCCCCCATGGATTGGGACATCCTCTGGGACTGCAGGTGCATGATGTCGCAGGTTTTATGCAGGATGAAGAGGGAACCCATCTGCAGCCTCCTACAGGGCATGGCGCCCTGCGTTGTACCCGCATTTTAATGCCGGGGATGGTGATGACCGTTGAACCGGGGCTCTATTTTATCGACACGCTGCTGGCACAATGGCAAAACAGAAAAGAGCAGAAACACTTTAACTGGCCTCTTATCAATACGATGCGCCTTAGCGGTGGTGTACGTATGGAAGATAATATTGTGATAAAAGAGAAAAAGGTTGAGAATATGACAAAGGAATTTGCATTATCATAATGCTGTCACTCTAAGGGTATTGGTCTCATGCACTTCCGTGCGATTATCCGCATCGTCGGTTTTTTGGTAATGGTATTTTCCGTTACCATGATTTTTCCTGCCATTGTGGCTCTGATTTATCGTGATGGCGCAGGGCGAGCCTTCAGCCAGACGTTTTTTGTGGCCCTTGCTATCGGGCTGTTCCTCTGGTTTCCTAATCGTAATGAGAAACAGGAACTGAAACCGCGTCAGGGGTTTCTGATCGTGGTGCTGTTCTGGGTGGTGCTGGGTAGTGTCGGCTCCTTACCCTTTATGTTCACTGACAATCCGAACCTGACGGTGACCGATGCCTTCTTTGAATCCTTTTCCGGTCTGACCACCACAGGGGCCACCACCCTGGTGGGGCTCGACAATATGCCAAAGGCGATTCTGTTCTATCGTCAGATGCTGCAATGGCTGGGGGGGATGGGGATCGTAGTCCTGGCGGTGGCGATTATGCCAATCCTCGGAGTGGGGGGGATGCAGCTTTATCGGGCAGAAATGCCTGGACCATTGAAAGATAACAAGGTGCGCCCGCGTATTGCGGAAACGGCGAAAACCCTGTGGCTGATTTATGTTCTGCTCACCATTATCTGCGCCCTGGCGCTCTGGGCGGCGGGCATGTCGTTGTTCGATGCCATCGGTCATAGTTTTTCCACTATCGCTATCGGCGGCTTTTCCACCCATGATGCCAGTGTCGGCTATTTCAACAGCCCGATGATCAATACGATTATTGCGGTGTTTCTGCTGATCTCCGGTTGTAATTTCAGTTTGCACTTTGCCGTTCTGAGCGGTCGTAATCCGCTGGTCTATATCCGAGATCCGGAATTTCGGGTCTTTATCGGTGTGCACTTAACCCTGACAGCGATCACCGTACTGATTTTGATGCAACACAGTGTCTATCCCACCTTTGGTGCCGCGCTCAATCACGCTTTCTTCCAGGTGGTCTCCCTCGCCTCGACTGCGGGATTTGCCACGGATGGGATTAAATCCTGGCCGCTGTTTCTGCCGGTTCTGCTACTCTGCTCAGCCTTTATTGGTGGCTGTGCCGGTTCAACGGGCGGTGGGCTCAAGGTGATTCGGGTGATGCTGCTGTTTTTGCAGGGCTCGCGGGAGTTGAAACGGTTAGTACACCCAAAGGCGGTCTATACCATCAAACTGGGTAACCGTGCCATTCCTGAGCGGGTGCTGGAGGCGGTCTGGGGTTTTTTCTCCGCCTATGCTCTGGTGTATATTGTCTGCATCATGGCGGTGATCGCCACTGGGGTGGACAACTTCTCAGCTTTTGCGGCTGTGACCACGACGCTCAATAATCTTGGGCCGGGGCTGGGTATCGTGGCCGATAACTTCACTGAGATGAATCCGGTCGGTAAGTGGATCATGGTGTTTACCATGCTGTGTGGTCGCCTGGAGGTATTTACTCTGATGGTGCTTTTAACCCCTACATTCTGGCGGGAGTAATGATGCCATGACAGTTTTATTGTTATATTCAAGTCATGATGGACAGACGCGTAAAATAGCCAATCATATTGCCCAACAACTACAAGGCAAACTGCTGTGTGAGTTGCGAGATTTACAGCAAAATGAACCGGTGAATCTGAACGACTATCGTGCCATCGTGGTGGGTGCCTCCATCCGTTATGGTCATTTTAACCGCAGGTTGGCGCAGTTTGTCACGCGCCATCAGGACGTGTTAAACCAAAAGCCCTCCGCGTTTTACGCAGTCAATTTAACGGCCCGTAAAGTGGAAAAACGCAGCCCGGAGACCAATGTTTATACGCGCAAATTTCTGCAAAAAAGCCCCTGGACACCCCAGCTGAGCACCGTTTTTGCTGGGGCATTGCGCTATCCGCGTTATCGCTGGTTCGATCGAGTGATGATCCAACTGATTATGCGTATGACCGGCGGGGAAACCGATACCAGTAAAGAGATCGAATATACCGACTGGCAGCAGGTTAACGAGTTTGCTCAGAGTCTGCAGCAGTTACTGGCACCAGCGCCTTCTGCATCAGATAATTGACCAGAACAGTGCCATGACGCAGCACCTGATTCTCCTGCATGACATGGAATCCATGATGGGAAAAGAAAGGCACAGCCGCTTTGGAGGCATGGGTGTAGAGTGTTTTGGTGCCGCCATGCAGGGCGGATTGCGTGATATGCTGCAGTAACGCTGTGGCAACGCCTCTGCGCTGATAATCGGGATGGGTATAGAGACAATCGATATAGCCTTGGTGCTCATATTCTATAAATCCGACGACCTGCTCATCCAGCAGCGCAACCCAAGGCTGAGTCTGCTGCAAGCGTTGTGCCCAAAACGGCTCATCCGGCGGCCAGGGAGCCCAGGCGGCTTTCTCCTGGGGTGAGTACAGGCTATCAGCAATGTTATGAACCGCCAGATAAAAGAGTCTGGCGATAGCGGCCGCGAAGGAGGCCTGATAAGGTTTGAGTATCATATTTCTCTCCCACTAATGAGAGAGGATGATAATACTACATCAAGGTACTGACCAGAAGATAACCCACACAACAGGCGGTAGCGACACTGATCAAGCCCGGGATAATAAAGCTGTGGTTGATAATAAATTTGCCTATCTTTGTGGTGCCGGAGCGGTCGAAACCGATACAGGCCAGATCACTGGGATAGGTGGGCAGAATAAAATAACCATAGGCCGCCGGGAAAAAGGCAATCAACAGTTTAGGGTCCAGACCCAGTTGCAGCCCCATGGGCGCGATAGCTGTAATGGCCGCCGCCTGGCTATTGACCAGCTTGGAGACCAGAAACAGGACCAGGGCATAGGTCCAGGGATACAGCAGGACAATGTGCTCCAGAGAGAGCTTCAGTGTGTCAAGATGTGCCTTGAAAAAGGTATCGCTCATCCAGGCCACGCCAAAGACGGAGAAGATCGCGACCATCCCTGCCTTAAATACCGCGCTGTTGGCTATTTCACTATTCTTGACCTTGCAGCCGATCAGAATCGTGGCCCCGGCGATCAGCATCATAATCTGAATAGTCAGGTTCATCGACAGCGTAGTGATTTTATCCCCCACCAGGAATGTGGGCCGCAGCTCCTTAAAGGCACCGAGCAGGACCACACAGGCGATAGCCAGGAAGAAAATACCCGTTGACCAGTAAGCTTGTTTGGTAAAGACCTTATCCAGCAGGGTTTCACTGCCGCCATAAATATAGGCTTTTTGCTGTGGATCCTGAATGCGCTGTTGAAACTCCGGATCATCAGCCAGATCCTTGCCGCGACGCAGACTCCACAGGGCGGCCACGGCCACTCCACTCAATGAAGCCGGAACGGAGATCGCCAGAATATCGAGCAGGGTAAAAGCCTGACCAATACCATGGGCCGCCCCCAGAATAGAGATCAGAGAAACCACCGCCACGGAGACCGGAGAGGCGGTAATCGCCATTTGAGAAGCCACTGAGGCCACTGCCATCGGCCTTTCCGGGCGAATCCCTTTCTGCAGTGCGATATCAGAAATAATGGGAAACATGGTGTAAACCACATGTCCGGTACCGCAGAGGAAGGTGAGAAACCAGGTCGTGAAGGGGGCCAGCAGGGTGATATGTTGCGGATGTTTACGCAGCAGACGCTCGGCAAATTGCATCATCACGTTCAGGCCGCCTGCGGTTTGCAGAACTGAGGCACAACCGATAACCGCAAGAATAGTCAGCATTACATCGACAGGGGGAGAGCCTGGCACTAATCCAAAGATAAAACAGAGGATAAACAGACCAATACCACTGATAAGGCCGAGCCCCATCCCGCCGAAACGGGTCCCTACCAGCAAACAGAGAATAATCGTAATAAATTGAAGTGTAATCATGTGGTCACCTGTTAACCATTTCCTTTTTCTGTCATTATTCCTGTAAGAATAAAATGTTATTAGCAAAAGTGACACTGATTCCAGTCAATAATTAGGGAAATCATCTGGGCGAATAAGGAAAAGGTGAGTGGCATTGTGACTGTAATTAAATATTTACACATACAGCAGAGTGGTATGGGAAGAAATATTAACCAGGAGTTGCCATTCATCAAGATACAGATTAACCTTGGTGCTTATCGTGATTTGGTAGTCAGCAGAGCCGTGATTGCGAATCCGGTCTTCGTAAACTTAAATTTACAATAATCGGTGCTTTATATTTACACTTGCTTCGGGTATGCAAGGAAATCAATTGACACAGATTGGATGCGGGAAGAGAACAATGCACAGAGATATGCTAAATAATATTCACATCAGTGATGAGACCATATTAACGACACCAGCGGAGCTGAAAGCGAAATTGCCTTTAAGTGAGCAATACCAGCAGCAGATAGCACGTTCGCGCCAGGCGGTTTCTGCGATTATCAACAAGCAGGATCACCGTTTGCTGGTGGTGTGTGGCCCATGCTCTATTCATGATACCGATGCGGCTCTGGAGTATGCGGATAAGTTGGCGGCACTCTCTGCGGAGTTAAATGATCATCTCTATCTGGTGATGCGAGTCTATTTTGAAAAGCCACGTACGACAGTGGGCTGGAAGGGATTGATCAACGACCCGGATATGAATGGCTCTTTCGATATTGAGAAGGGACTCTATACTGCGCGTCAATTGCTGCTGGATCTGACTGCTAAAGGGTTACCCCTGGCAACCGAGGCACTGGACCCCAATAACCCGCAATATATTGGTGCACTGTTTAGCTGGGCCGCCATTGGTGCCCGAACCACAGAATCGCAAACTCACCGTGAGATGGCATCCGGGCTGTCAGTACCGGTAGGTTTTAAAAATGGCACGGATGGCAGTCTGGAGACAGCGATCAATGCTATGAAGGCTGCTGCCATGCCGCACCGTTTTGTGGGTATCAATCAGGGCGGGCAAGTGTGTGTATTGCAGACCCAGGGTAATCCCGACGGTCATCTTATTCTGCGTGGCGGCTTAACCCCCAACTACAGTGCAGAGCATGTGGCGGCTTGCGAGCAGCAGATGAACAACAAAGGACTCAATTCCGCCATTATGGTAGATTGTAGCCATGGTAACTCAAACAAAGATTATCGTCGTCAGAGTGAGGTTGTGGATTCGGTGATTGAGCAGATCCAGGCGGGTAATCGTTCTATCATTGGCGTGATGCTGGAGAGCCATCTGCATGAGGGCAACCAGTCATCGGAGCAGCCTCGTGCAGAGATGCGCTATGGTGTTTCTGTCACAGACGCCTGTATCGGTTGGGAAGCCACAGAAGCGGTGCTGCGCAAAATGCACAGCCAATTGCAGGACTCATTAATTCAACGTAGCAGAGGGTAATTAGAATGGTGGCAGAGCTGACTGTATTGCGCGAGCAGATTGATCTTATCGATCAACAGCTATTACAGCTTTTAGCACAGCGGTTACAGTTGGTGGCCCAGGTGGGTGAGGTGAAAAACCGGCATGGTTTGCCAGTTTATGCCCCCGAGCGGGAGGAGCAGATGTTAAAGGCCCGCCGCCTGGAGGCAGAGAAGCTGGGCGTGTCACCGGATCTGATCGAAGAAGTACTGCGTCGTGTCATGAGAGAATCCTACAGTGCAGAAAATGATAAAGGATTTAAATCCACCTGCCCGCAATTGAGGTCGATTGTGATTGTGGGTGGGGAGGGACAGATGGGCAGCCTGTTCCGCAAGATGTTCACCCTGTCCGGTTACCAGGTTAAGAGCCTGGGTCAGCAGGACTGGCCGAATGCACCAGAGATTCTGGCGGATGCCGGTATGGTGTTGCTGTCGGTGCCGATTCATTTAACTGAGCAGGTGATAGCCCAATTACCTCCCCTGCCAGAAGATTGCATTCTGGCTGATTTAACCTCGATCAAAGAGCAGCCATTACAGGCCATGTTAAACAAACATTCTGGTCCGGTAATAGGTTTGCACCCGATGTTTGGCGGAGATATCGCCAGTTTTGCCAAGCAGGTGATTATCTACTGTGAGGGCAGACAAACTGAAGCTTGTCATTGGTTGTTACAGCAGTTTGAACTCTGGGGCGCTTCCCTCTACCCCCTGAGCGCCCGTGAGCATGACCAGAATATGGCCTTTATTCAGGCGTTGCGCCACTTTGCGACTTTTGTCTACGGTGTACATTTAAGTGAAGAGCAGGTGGATATTGACCGCCTGCTGGCCCTCTCTTCCCCCATCTACCGCCTGGAACTGGTAATGATAGGTCGCCTGTTTGCCCAGGACCCACAACTTTACGCCGATATTATCATGGCCTCCAAAGATAACCTGGCCTTGATTCAGCGCTATTACCAGCGTTTTGGTGACGCCCTGAAGCTGTTACAGCAGGGTGATAAAGAGACATTTAATCAAAGTTTTATCAACGTAACTGAGTGGCTGGGAGATCATGCCCAGCGCTTTATGTCGGAGAGTCAGGCGCTGTTGAAGCAGGCCAATGATATGCGCAGTTAATAATTCCCCTCTCCCACTTGTGGGAGAGGGTGTCCCGTCAGGGCCGGGAGAGGGCGGTTTTAAGGATTTACCGGCACCACATTTTCACTGGGATAACAGCCGAGGACTTTCAGGTAACGACACAGGGGAACCATCGCCTGTAGTGCATCCTGCATGGCCTGGCTGCGCAGATTGGCCTGGAGATCGATATAGAACATCTCTTCCCAGGGATTACCATCAATCGGACGAGACTCCAGCTTAGTCATAATGATGCCATGGGTGCGAAACACCATCAGGGCATCGACCAACGCCCCGGATTGCTGTCCGGTGGAAAGCAGCAGAGTGGTTTTGGTTGGGATCTGCTCACTGCTCTCTCTGGGTTTGCGGGCCAGCACGATGAAACGGGTGCTGTTCACCTGCTGATTGGCGATATTACTTGCCAGTGTCTGCAAGCCATATAACTCCCCTCCAGCTGCATTACCAATGGCAGCGGCATCGCCAGACTTTAACCCGGCTACCTTCTGCATAGCTGCCGCAGTACTTTTACAGTAGTGCACTTTCCAGTGGGGAAATTGTTCCAGATAGTAGCTGCACTGCTCAATAGGTTGCGGATGACTATAAATTTCCCGGATCTGCTCCAGGGAATTTTCGCCCGCCGTCAGCAGGCAGTGTTCCACGGGAATGATCAACTCGCCCACAATGGAGAGCTGCGTATGCTGCAACAGATCGTACACTTCCGTGATAGAGCCGGAACTGGTATTTTCCAGCGGCAGAACGACATAATCGGCCTGCCCTTTCTCCACCATCCGGATCAGCTCTTTAAAGCTATTCCCGCCACACTCCAGGATGTGATCAAAGTGCCTGGCCCCATAGCGCCGTGCCGCCAGATGGGAGTAAGAGCCTTTGGGTCCCAGAAACGCCA
>JBOFSC010000386.1:0-5553 GCA_051651345.1 Enterobacteriaceae bacterium | reverse complement strand
GATCGTAATGTCTGGGCAGGGGATGTGGCTATCCCCTGTGAAGTGAATCTGTCCCGGGCGGTGACGGATACAGGGGATAATCCTGACGTAAGCAAACCTGTGATATGGTGTGATTTCAAAGGCGGTAGCCGATTTGACTTTTTTGGTTGGTTGGCACCCGTCGAGGGAGAGGATGTTATTGTTAGCCCCGGATACTATTGGCCAGTCTGGGCCTATGCGGTCAAAGGATCGAGTAAGGCCAATGTCTATGGCTATCAGCTCAATGCACCGAAAATATTTAAGGTCTATAAAGATATTAACTTTAATCCGCTATAGGAGATCTGTCTCTGGTGAGGGGCTCCCTCACCAGAGCAGGAATTAGTAACAAAATATAAATAATCTCTTTTTTCTAATCAGCATCTACTGTAAATAACAGACTGCTATTTTGCTCAGCAAGGTGGCATCATTCTATTAACACTCTGTGAGGTGCTCAGTGCGTAAATACTCTCTATCCCTGTCCATGGTCCTGTTATTCGCTGGAACAGTATTGAGTTCAGCCAGTTACTCCGAAACGAAAGGTTTTCTGCAGGCGACAGATTTACCGGATATGTTAAAACTGCTGCCGCCACCACCGGCACCTGATAGCATTGCATTTTTGCAGGATAAAGCGATGGCCGAGTACTACCGGAGCAGCCACAGTGAGGCGCGCTGGCGGCAGGCACAGGTCGATGCGGATTTAAGTGCGGACAATTTTGGCAAGCTGTTCTCCGGGGCACTGGGAGTGACGTTATCGCCAAAGACAACACCGGAAACCATTCGGTTGCTTGAGCGGGTGGAAGCAGACAGCGGCAGTAGCGCCACTGAGCCTATGAAGAAGTACTATCAGCGGATCCGACCCTTTAAGTTCTATAACCAAACCAGTTGCGATCCAGAACAGCAGAAGGAGCTGGCAGGCAATGGCTCCTATCCCTCAGGCCATACTTCATTTGCCTGGGCGGCGGCTTTAATCCTGGCAGAGCTGGAACCCGCCAGACAGCAACAGATCCTGCAACGGGGCTGGGAGATGGGCGACAGCAGGATGGTCTGTGGAATGCACTGGAAAAGTGATGTGGATATGGGGCGAATTGTTGCCTCTGTGACTGTGGCCCGCTTGCATGCTAACAGTGATTTTCAGTTGCAACTGGGTAAAGCCAAAGCGGAGCTGGCAAAGCTCTCTAAAAGCGGTGATTGATTCAATTAACTGATAAGTAACTAAATCTCCCTCTCCCACTTGTGAGAGAGGGTGGCCCTTCAGGGCCGGGAGAGGGATTCAGATCCTAAACAAAAAAGTATCGGGTCAGGTGGAAAAACACCGGCGCGGTAAAGCAGAGGGAATCAATGCGATCCAGCATCCCGCCATGGCCCTCAATAATGGCACCGAAATCCTTGATACCGCGATCTCTTTTAATCGCCGACATACACAAGCCTCCGGCAAAGCCTAACAGGGTGATCGCCAGAGACATCAGGGCCGCCTGCCAGGGATTAAAAGGCGTGATCCAGTACAGAGCGGTGCCCAGCGCCACAGCACTGGCAATGCCGCCGACAAAGCCCTCCACGGTTTTATTCGGACTCAGTCGGGGGACAATGGCCCGTTTGCCAAACAACTTACCAAAAATATACTGCAGCACATCGGACATCTGCGCCACTATCATCATAAACAGCAGTAACTTGATATTCTGCCCTTCATAACCTGGGATTTGCAGCATCAACAACGCCGGAGCATGGCTGATACAAAAGACGGTCACCAGCATGGCCCACTGAATCTTGGCGGTACGCTCCAGAAAATGGGTGGTATCTCCCGCAAGGGCGATGCGCGTGGGCAGAAACAGAAACACATAAACCGGGATAAAAATGGTGAATAAGCCATACCACTGCATACCCACCAGAATATATTGCAGGGGCAGAAAGACAAAAAAGCACCAGAACAGCGCCTCATGGTCACTGCGCCTGGTGGGTGTCAGGGTAATAAACTCACGCAGTGCCAGAAAGGAGATAATGGCGAACAGCAGCGTGGAGCCCACCGCACCGGCCGACATGGCGACGACGCAGACAATACACATCATCCACCAGCCATTGATGCGCGCATTGAGATTATCGATGGTTTTCTGTGCCGATTCGGACCAGCTACGCCAGGAAAGTACCCAGCCAATGGCGGAGGAGATCAGCAACAGACTAAAGAGGCCGATAAGCAGAATTTTCAATTCATTATCAAACGAGATCATGATGCTAAAGCCTCCAGTGCCTGACGCGCCCTATGTAAAAACTCCACTTTTGTCTCCAGTTCGCTTAAAGGGGCCAGCGGTGTGCCAAAAGTGGCCGAGCAGATAACAGGCACCACCAGGCGGGAGCCCTTGGGCAAGACCCGATTGAGATTCTCCAGATATACCGGTACCACTTCGGTATCCGGGCAATCGCGCAGCAACTGGTAGAGACCCCCTTTAAACTCTGCGATAGTTTCGCCGTTGCCCCGGGTGCCTTCAGGAAACAGGATCAGCGATTCTCCCTGCGCCAGCAGCTGTTTCATTGGGCCCAGCAGATCGATTTTTCCCATGCCCCGGCTTTGCCTGTCAATCAACACGGCGTTAAAGACCGAGCCTGCCAGATAACGGCGCAGACGGCTGCTGTCCCAGTAATCACGGGCGGCTACAGGGTGAACATGATGACGCAACGATGCGGGTAAACTGGCCCAGATCACCAGACCATCGAGATGGCTGGAGTGATTGGCGTAATAGATGCGCGATTTGGCATTAGGTTCCACCCCTATCCAGCGGGAGTTAATGCCGGTTAGCAGACGACAACAGCCTACCAGCAGGGAGCCAGCCATTCTACTCGTCAGCGAGTTCCTTCTGTGTTCCTTGTATTTCATCCGTAACCTCTTGAGCATTGAGTTCCCTGATAATCAGCGTGGTGCGCCTGATGCAGGTCCATAGGGTGCCGAGTGCCAGCAACATCAGCACTAACAGCAGTGTCGGCTCCCGCCACTGAGCGGGGATAAAAGCCACCCCGACTGCGGCAACGGTCAATAACGCCATGCGTTGCTGTTTTGCCAGCGGGCCGATAAAGCGCTGCGCCAGGCCACAACTGCCCCCCAGCAGACGAATATAGGCTGTCAGTATTGCCAGCAGAGCCGCCGCCCAGCCCAGTTGTATTGCCCAGGGGAAGGCGGGCAGGCCATAACCGAGTCCGAGGATAATCAATGAATCGGCGATGCGATCGGGCAGTTCGTTATAGACGCCCCCGGCAGGGGTTTTCATGCCCCCTTCCACGGCGACCATACCGTCCAGCAGGTTGCACAGCAGACGGGCCTGAATCGCCAGGGCTGCGATGATCAGTAATATTGAAGAGAGTATCGGCGTGGAGAGGTGTAACGCGGATGCAAAACAGATCCCTGACAGCAGGGCAAAGCCGATGCTGGCGACAGAGATACCATTAGGTGTGGCTCCGCGTCGCTGTAACTTTCTGGCCGCCCATATGGCCCAGCGGGTATTACGACTCCGCAACGGGCGGCGGGCACTCTTATTATTGATATTCATAAATAGCAAACCTCCATATTATCAGCACCTGGTGTCAACGGAGCTGCCGACGTTGTAACATGATTTAACCTTATATTCAATAGGTTGCTATTTAAGAGCTGTCGGACGATAGCCGACATAGAACTTCGCCAGACCCGCAACTTGCTGCCAGATTTCCGGATCACCGATACGTTGCTCATAAGAGAGTTGTAACGGTTTAAAGGCCAGTTTATTAAGTACCTTACAGCCAATCACGCCGGTATTGTAGCGCTGTACTTCAAAGTTACCGCAATTTAACAGGGCTTGTTGTAATGCCACCTGGTGCTCGGGGGAGATTTTGCCTTTCAGCTTAGGATGGGCCATTTCCTGATGGTGAGCAATCACTCCGGCCAGGGCTTCTGCGGTGTTCATGCTGGTCCGATCCTTACCGCTCTTACAGCCCCAGGAGGGCACGATGCCTATTTCATGAGTCAGGATAGAGAGGCGCCAGGCCAGTTTATAGGGATCGCCCCCATCGGCGTGGTGCAGTTTGTTTTTGACTATCTCACGAATATCATTGACCAGGGTTTTGATATAGCCTGCATTTTTAGCATCAGGATGGCTTGTCAGATATTCACCCACCCATCCCCCGATGGGTCTGTCTTTGGAGAGGCTTTTTTTCCAGCCCTCTCCCAATAAGGTGTCAAAAGCACTTTTATTTAACGTATCTGATTTATCGTTGCCAGATTTTAGACCCAGGGCGATTTCATTCACACCCACATTAAATTGAATCGCTTGCAGATTAATCTTGATATCCTGCAACTCACCTCGGGTATTCCTGATTTTAAAGGTCAAGGGTTGTGGTTGTTGACACAGGGTTTTCCAGGCTTGCATCTGCTCATCCACCATTTTTTCCTCAGCCCGTGAGGCGATACCCAGGGTTAATAAGGAGATATCAGCAATGCGTAAAGGAACAATATTACCGGGATTCGCCAGAGCCCATTGCAGTTTATCTGGCTGAGAATAGAGCGCACTCAGGACCAGCTCATTGAGCGCATTTTGGGTGGCTTGTTTACGTAACTCTTTATCTTTAATGCTGTAGGCTACCAACACCCCCCTGCGAATCCCATTAAACAGGGGCGTCTCATTACCGGAGTCATCCACCTCGGTCAGGCTGGTTTGCCACATATTGATGGCGTGGGCAGATTCATCAGAAGTTGAAGAACTGACCCCTTTACCCTCATAGGGGTGTGGGAAAATCGCTTCATCACAGCCCTCCAGACGCATCTGGGCGGCGGGAACTGTGTAGCTGCAATAGCGTCGGTCATTGACCTGGAACTGGTGGGTGATATTTTGCCACTGCAGGCCATTAAGCACCTCTATATTGGCCTGGTTATAGGCTCGTTCTGCCTGTTTAACCGCGTTTTTCGCCGGTTTAATCCCTATTTTTTCCAGTTCGCCGGCAAGGATACCCGTTAGCACTTTATTTAAGTTGGCGCATTCGCGCTGCTCTCTTTCGGTGGCGGGTCTGTCCTCCTTCTCCATCTCCAGCTCAATTTTTTCCAGTTTATCCCGAAGTTGCGTGATGGCCTCACACTCTTCCAGATTCAGCTGTTCCAGCGCGGTACAGGCCGCAATAGTACGCTGTTTTTGTAATTGTAAAACCGCCAGATAAGAGTGGCTGGAAAGCTGTTTTTCCATAATATCCGGCACTGGCACGCCAACAGGTTTATCTGCGACAGGCGTCTGAGGGGCATCCCTATCCGCCACTGGTATCAGCTCGGGTAAAACGGCGTCAATCGCTTTGGTATAGATGACCGGGGAGACGGTGCTCACCTCTTTAACGCTATGTTCGGGTAAGACCTTGCCAGCGAGGGTGACCGGTGTCGTTCCCACAGAGCGTAAGCCATATTGTTGTAATAGCTGTTCATATGTAGGTACTTAAGCTCATAACACATTGATGTACCTTTAATTCATTACAGGGTAAATACTAAGACCTAACGATAGCAACATACTTTTCTGATCTCGCCTGGGATGAGCTCGT
>JBOFSC010000385.1:0-4044 GCA_051651345.1 Enterobacteriaceae bacterium | reverse complement strand
CTATGTGGCTTTAGGCAGCAATCTGGGTGAGTCTGTAGCCCAGGCCAATAGCGCGCTGAAAGCTCTGCGCGCTCTACCCGAGAGTGAACTGGTCGCCTGCTCCTCTTTTTATCGCAGCAAACCGATGGGCCCGCAGGATCAACCCGACTATCTTAATGCCGTTATCCATTTGCTTACCGCCCTGACACCCGAAGCCCTGCTGGATCATCTGCAAACCATTGAACATAACCTGGGGCGCGTGTGCACCGGCGAGCACTGGGGGCCGCGCACCCTGGATCTCGATCTGCTGCTCTATGGCACGCTGCAAATGCACAGTGAGCGCTTAACCATCCCCCACTACGGCATGAAACAGCGCGAGTTTGTGCTTTACCCGCTCCATGAGCTGGCCCCTGAACTGATCCTTCCCGATGGCACGGTTTTAAGTGAACTGCTCGACCAGATACCCCGCAATGGGTTAAGCTACTGGGATAGCTGAAAAGACACATTTTTTTCCCTGCTGAAGGAGACTCTGGCGGTGTTGATTCTGGAAACCCCTCTGCTGCTGCGCCGTTATGTTCGTCGCTGGTTGTTGGTCAACAGACGCATTGCCCTGGTGCCAGCCCACAGCCCTTTACATCAGGGACATCTGGCCCTGATTGAACAGGCCCGAGCCTGTGCGGACACTGTCGTTGTGGCACTGCAGCCGCCTGACCTGTCAACTCTCACCACTGATGAACACACTCCCCTCACCTCTTCTCTGCAGCAGGATTGTGAGCTGCTGACCCATGCTCAGGTGGACTTGCTGTTTATCGCCAACCCAGAGGTGCTCTATCCCACGCCCTGCTCCCAAAGCACACGGGTTCTGGCATCGCCCATGGTGACAGCCGCAGCCTTTGCCCCTGACGGCGACAGGTTTGCCTCCACGCTTTTTGCCACGACATTATGTAAGCTGCTCAATCTGATACAGCCCGATGTGCTCTGTGTGGGGGAAAAAGAGTATCCGCGCTTGTGTCTCACAAGGCAGATAGTACAGGATCTCAACTACGCCACTCAGGTGCTGCCTGTGCCCATCGCCCGTGACAGCGATGCCCTGCCCTACAGCCGTCATCATGCCTTCCTGACAGAGGATATGCGTATCCCGCTACGTCTGTTTAAACAGCAGCTTGACTGGCTGGTGCAACAGCTCTCTCTGGGGGAACGTTTGTTTGATCAACTTCTGGAGCAGTGCTGCCAAAAGTTGGATGAAGCCGGACTGGAGGTGATTCAGGCCGAGATCCTGGATGCAGACCATCTGGATGAGGTCACCGTCGACAGCCAGCATGCAGTGATTCTGCTGACTGTCGCGCTGCAGGAGCGGCAATTTAGTGATAATGCCGTGGTCAACCTGCGTGAGTGACTGCTCCCCGCCGTAAACGGCGAGGCTTCCCACTTCTTAGGCTGCAACTGGCATAGAGCCAGACTTACGCAAGCCTCAATGGGCTTTGACGACGTGACCCGCCGCCATTAGTTCTGTTATGCCCTTGTGCTGTATGTTGATCGCCGCGTTGATATCGCGGTCATGTTCAGCATTACAGCCGGGGCATTTCCATTCGCGCACTTTGAACGACATTTCTGGCATCTTGTGACCACAACAATGGCAGGTTTTCGAACTGGCAAACCACTGCTCCAGTTTGACCAGGTGAACCCCTGCCGATTCCGCTTTGTACGCGAGTTTAGCCACAAATCCAGACCATGCCGCATCCCCGATATGACGGGCAAGGCGACGGTTTTTCATCATATTCGCTGATTTCAGCGTTTCCACAATCACCGCTTGGTTTTCGTCGATAATTCGTCTGGAAAGTTTGTGCTGGAAGTCAGCGCGGGCATTGGCTACCCGTTCATGTTGTGCAGCAAGGCGTAAGCGAGCCTTACGGCGGTTTGCGCTACCCAGCTTTTTACGGGATAGCGCCCTGCTGTCACGGCGTAAACGTCGGTATGCGTTGACCAGGTGGCGAGGATTAGCCACTTTGCCGCCGTCATTGCCGATCAGGTAGTGAGAAAGCCCCAAATCATAGCCCGAGATACTGGTGATATAGATCGGCTTCGCTGCCGCTTCCTGTCCATCGTCTGCGAGTATTGAGGCATAGTATTTCCCCGCCGCGTTGCGACTGATCGTAATACTGGAAACCTTGCCGACAATCTCCCGGTGAATGTTCGCCCGGAGAGGTGGCATTTTCGGCAACTGGATAGCGTCAGTTAATACTTTCCCGTTGGGATGGTAGCTGGACTGCTTGCCGTGTTTGCTTTTAAATACAGGGAATCGGGCTTTGAGCTTCTTGTTGAAGAAGTTAGCAAATGCCTTATCCAGATTGATCACAGCTTGCTGTAGCGCCAGTGAGTCATATTCTTTGAGCCAGCTATAACGGCGGGATTTCTTCGCCACCGCCAGCAATGGCTTTATGTCGCGCGTTGGCTTAAGGGAAACGCCGTGGCGCTGGTACATATGGCGGCTGATATGAAGGGCTTTATTGTACGCAAAACGCACCGCACCGAACTGCGCATTTAAGAATGCGGCTTGTTCAGTATCGGGGTAAATGCGTACTTTAGTAGCTCTTTTCATTTTCAGTGCTCATGCGTAGAATGTGGACAATATAAGGTTTAATTTGAGATTTTGCAAGTGAGTGTACATGAAGCGTTTGAGGGGTATTTCTCCCGCAGACACAGTATCAGTAAGCTGGTAGTCCACCTTATCTTTACGACAAAATACCGCCGTAAGGTTTTCGACGGCATGATGATCCAGCAGATACGCGAGGCGTTTATGTCGGCGGCAGAAAAGCTGGAAATCGAGATCCTGGAGATGGACGGCGAAGCCGACCATGTTCACGTACTGGTCGCGTATCCGCCGAAACTGGCGGTCAGCGTACTGGTGAATAACCTGAAATCGATCAGCAGTCGCCGTGTGCGCATTCTGAATACGAATTTGCGCAAGGTGAGTAATAGCGGGGTGCTCTGGTCACGCTCCTATTTTGCCTGTAGTGCTGGCGGTGCAACAATCGAAACATTGAGGACTTACGTTGCATCGCAGAAAACATCTGATTAGCTCCCCTTATATCCCCGCCCGATTGGGCTAGGGTTTACGGGGCATTTGCTAATCACATCTCATTACCTGCCTGGCCATAAGGTACATTGCGCTCATTACCTAAACGGCGTGCCATGACCTCCAGGGAATCCCCACTGAGAATATAGAGGCGCTTTAACGTAAAGGGATTATCCCCAGGGCGCACTTTGCCCTGAACAGTAGTAAAGGCCAGATGGAATCCCGCCTCTTTAGCCGCGTTGAGCCCCAGCTTATTGTAGGCACCGAAGGGATAGGCGAGGAAAATAACATGAGGATTAAACTGTGCCAGCGCCCTGCGTGAATGTTCAAAATCAAACAGAATATTGTGATAAGAGCGTACCAGTAGTATTGGCTGGCGATTTTTAGTGACCCGGTGCATAAAATGGGTATGACTCTGAATATCACAGATATCCTGCATCTCCTCCAGCTCCGATACACTGAGAAATTGTAGTGAATTTGGGTTCCATGGCTGTGGATTGCGTTTAATACGCGAGGAGATAATAAACAGCGTGGCTTCAAAACCTAAGCGTTTTAATACCGGATAAGCATAGCGATAGACCGATTTCAGTCCGTCATCAAAGGTGATTAACACCACTTTACCCGGTAAATTGATCTGATTATTAATATATCGTTCCAGTTCATAGGCCGATATCGTTTGATAACCTTGCTGCTGCAGGAATTCCATCTGTGAGGTAAACGCCTGCACTGAGGTGGTGGTGGAGGTATGACGAAAGCGCTTATTCTCTTTATCCAGCAACAGATGGTGGAAAGTGAGCACCGGCACCCCCTGATCCAGTTCACACTGATCCGCAGGAATATAGCCAGTCTGTCCCCCCAGGGAAATTTCATACCATTTTTGCTGGTCCTGCTGCATCAGCTGCGCCGCCACAGGATAGCGTAGATTACCTGCCAGCCAGCCAATCATCGGGGCCTTATGATCCGCTTTACTATAGATATGCACCGGTTTG
>JBOFSC010000384.1:0-3559 GCA_051651345.1 Enterobacteriaceae bacterium | reverse complement strand
AAGTCAGACGTGAAAAGCTGGCTCAGTTACGTACCCGGGATAATCCTTTTCCCAATCAGTTTCGCCGCGATGCGCTATCCGGTCAGTTACATACTGCTTATGACGACATGAGCAAAGAGCAACTGGAGGCAGAAAATGTCGAGGTCACTGTGGCCGGTCGTATGATGACACGCCGCATTATGGGTAAAGCCTCATTTGCCACGCTCCAGGATGTTGAAGGGCGGATTCAGCTCTATGTGACCCGGGATGATTTGCCGACAGATTTCTACGAAGAGCAGTTTAAAAAGTGGGATCTGGGGGATATTGTCGGTGCTAAAGGTCGTCTGTTTAAGACCAAAACTGGTGAGCTCTCCCTCCACTGTAGCGAGATCTGCCTGCTGACCAAAGCGCTGCGTCCGCTACCGGATAAGTTCCATGGCCTTGCCGATCAGGAGACACGTTATCGTCAGCGTTATCTGGATCTGATTGCTAATGATCAGTCAAGACAGACCTTTATCATTCGCTCAAAGATTCTGGCGGCCATGCGTCGTTATATGGTGAATCACGCCTTTATGGAAGTGGAGACACCGATGATGCAGGTGATCCCTGGTGGCGCTTCTGCCCGACCTTTCGTCACGCATCACAATGCGCTGGATATCGATATGTATCTGCGTATTGCCCCGGAGCTCTATTTAAAGCGTCTGGTGGTGGGTGGATTTGAGCGGGTATTTGAAATTAACCGCAACTTCCGTAACGAAGGGCTGTCGATTCGCCATAATCCCGAGTTCACCATGCTGGAACTCTATATGGCTTATGCTGACTACCGCGATATTATCGCTCTGACGGAGGATATGCTGCGCACGCTGGCTCAGGAGATCCTGGGCACGACGCAGATACCTTATGGTGATCTGCTGATTGATTTTGGTAAGCCTTTTGCGCAAATCAGTATGCGCGAGGCCATCTGCCAGTATCGCAGCGACATTCATAGCGACGATCTGCTGGACAGAACAAAAGTCGCTGCTATTGCGGAGACTTTAGGGATCAAGGTAGAAAAAAGCTGGGGTGTTGGCCGTATTCAGAGTGAGATTTTTGAAGAGGTGGCGGAAAGTCATCTGATTCAGCCCACCTTTATTACGGAATATCCGGCGGAGATTTCACCTCTGGCACGACGCAATGATGATAATCCTTTTATCACGGATCGTTTTGAACTGTTTATCGGTGGCCGCGAGATCGGTAACGGCTTTTCCGAGTTAAACGACGCTGAGGATCAGGCGGAGCGTTTTGCCGAGCAGGTGCGCCAGAAAGAGGAAGGGGATGATGAGGCGATGTTCTATGACGAAGACTACATTGTCGCTCTGGAGCATGGTCTGCCGCCGACGGGCGGGCTGGGTGTCGGTATCGATCGGCTGGTGATGCTGTTTACCAACAGCCCCTCGATCCGCGATGTGATCCTGTTTCCGGCCATGAGGCCAGTCAAGTAGTCAGGTATCGGGAGTCAGGGGATATTGTGTTTGTTCTCTGGACTCCTGAGCTCTCTGCCAGTAACAATTTGCTGTTAAAATAGCCATTTGATTGTAATGCTCTTGTTCCTGGCGCAGATCTGATTATAATTAACCACGCAAATTCCTTGCGAGTGTAGTTTAATGGTAGAACGGTAGCTTCCCAAGCTGCATACGAGGGTTCGATTCCCTTCACTCGCTCCAAAAATCCTTCAGACCGATAATATTTTTCAGAGAGAAGTTCCAATCAAGCTCTCCAGTGGGATGTTAAATAGCTTATGCAGATTTCTTATCATGTTAAGCGTTAACTTCCTTTTGCCGCTAAGAACCTCATAAACGCGGTTTGTCCTGCCGATGGCGGGTTCAAGATCTTTCACTGTTAGCCCTGATTGCTCCATGCGGAATTTAATCGCTTCAATGGGGTCGGGTGAACTGATCGGGAAGTGTTTCTTTTCATAATCTTCGACGAGAGTCAGCATAATCTCAAAGTAATCACCCTTATCAGTTCCTGGCTCAGGTTGATTATCAAATAACCAGGAGAGATGCTTTAACGCTTCTTTGTAATCTTGTTCTGTTTTAATTGGCTTAATGTTCATGGATAGCCCTTATTCATTCATATCGATAGTATTAGCATCAACTTCGTCATACTCACTGTGAGAGCCAATGAATTTGATATACACAGCGCCAAACTGATAAGCAACAGAGGTTATCAGTCTGTAATTGTTACCTTTGATGTTAAATACGACCCTGTTATTTTTAAGGATACTTGCACTTTTATAGTGTTCCTTGATGTGGGAGGGTGTTTTCCAGTCAGCTTTTCTTGCTTCATCAATCCATGCTTTTAGCTGTTGCTCTGAGTCAGGGTGCTTTTCCCAGAATGATTTTAATGTTGAAACTGAAATTATTCTCATTTTCTGATAGAGCTACAGCGTAGAAGTTCACAATGAATACATCATAGTCCCATTATGGGACTGTGTCAAGTTTGACTATTGGCCAGGGGGAAGTCGTGAACATTCATTGCCCAAGCTGCATACGAGGGTTCGATTCCCTTCACTCGCTCCAAAAATCCCTATCTGTCCCTTTTCTCTTCTGTGTTATTATTTCGCCGAGATACAGAACAGGTGCCATCAACACCGCAATTCAAGATAACAAAACAAGCATGGACAGGAGTTACTGATGTGTTCACAGTCATTAAACAGCGAGTCTATCCTGTGCCCACATTGTGATCTGTTGCTGACCTATCCCCGTTTGCATTCTGGCGCCAAAGCCGTTTGCCCCCGCTGCCACACCACGCTGTGCCAGAAGCGCCAGGCGCAGCCCCAATGGCATGCGACGGTTATTGCGCTAAGTGCGCTGTTTATGCTTTTGCTGGCCAATGCCTATCCGTTTATTGATATGGAAGCGGCCGGTATCACCAGTCAGATCGATCTGCTGACGATCCCCCTGGTTCTGAATCAGGAAGGCTATCCCTTTCTCTCCGCCGTTTTTCTGATCTTTGTCCAACTGATCCCGGCTTTTTGTATGCTGGTGATTCCACTACTCTGCTTTCAGGTGAGGTTACCTTATCGCTTAAAGTTATGGATGGCCAAAACGGTAATGCTATGCAAGACCTGGTGCATGGTGGAGATTTTTCTGGCGGGAGTGATGGTCAGCTTTGTCAAACTGATCGCCTACGGGGATATCGGTATCGGCCCCAGCTTTATACCTTACTGCCTGTTTTGTCTGCTGCAGATACGAGCGCTGCAGTATATTGATCGCCGCTGGCTCTGGCAGCAGATTGCGCCACTGCCACCGCTGCCTGCCACAGCAAAGCCCGGTATTATGGGCATCAGACAGGGATTGCGCTCATGTGCCTGTTGTACGGCCATATTACCCGCAGATCAGCGCGAGTGCCCCCGCTGCCTGACTCAGGGGGAGGCGCGTAAAAGTCGCAGTCTACAGTGGACGCTGTCATTGCTGTTGACCTCCGTTATCCTCTATATTCCTGCCAATCTGTTACCGATGATGGTGACCCATGCTCTGGGCAGCGATATGGCTTCGACCATTATGGCAGGGGTAATCTTTTTATGGCAGGAGGGCTC
>JBOFSC010000383.1:0-2689 GCA_051651345.1 Enterobacteriaceae bacterium | reverse complement strand
TGCATTGAATAAATTAGGATAGAAAGTATGTAGCGTCTCCTCCACCACTTTCTGAATTTTATTGTCCTTAATAGGACGGGAGATCCAGTCTCCCTGTTTGTCGAACAGACCATACTGATAGGAGTAGACAAAGTTCTTTTTACTCCTCTTTACCTCCATCCACCAACCCCAGAACTCCCGCTTCTCCGGTGCGGGTTTGGTATTGAGACAAACCGCAAGGCAGTCAAAGAAAAAGAGATTATCTTCGCATTTATTCTCACGCAGATAGGGACCCAGCGCATTCAGCTTTCTGATCAACCGGTTTCTTGAATAATTGCCCGGCAGTGCCATATTCCACCTCCATTAAAGATTAGACTTCAATCCAATGACAACCACTAACGTACAACCCGCGCTAATCCAACCTCGCTTTCAGCCAGCGAGTGGTTTCGCTTAACGCACGATAGAAGTTCTCATATACGGGCCTGGTGGAAATTTTTAACAATCGTCCATTACTACATGAGTTAATAATTAGTTTTGCTTCATCAAGGGGACTGAGCAGATCGTTTTCCCAGTGAGCCACCATTATCGGTGTCTGGCAACGATGCCCTAACAAACCCTGCAATTTGAGGGAAAAACAACTGAGTTCCTGGCGCAGCGCCTCGTCAGAGATATCCTCCAGCCCCAGACGGCTGGCAAAGACATCAAAAACCATGGCAGGCAGCTGCTGTTGTAATTGGCTATCAGAAAGCAGTTGATGCACAACAGGCCCAATACAGGCGATGGCTTTGATTTTTTTAGCTTCCAGATAACCCAGCCTGACAGCCGTATTGGCACCAAAACGCATGCCCAACAAGGCAACCCGCTGGTGATCTATCCATGGAATCGTCGGCAGTTGATTCAGAACCTGCTGATACAGGCAACCGCTTTCATGATTGAGGATATAAGTGCTTGATTCGGTATCCAGGGCCAGCATGGCAATACCAGCGGGAGCAAAGTACTCCATAAACAAGCGGTGATAATCGGTATAGGAACTGATGAGACCATGACACAGCAATACGGTCGGATAAGATTTATCGGCCGGTTGTGGTAGATAGAGCGCCCCGCGTACCTGGTTTTTCCCGTAGCTAAACTCAAGAGATTTAACGGTGCAGGGGAGCCAGGGAATGGACTCATCATAGGCCCTTGTTGCCAGAAGCAAGGCCTGTTCCGCCAGGGGGTCACCACGAAGATAAGGATAGCCAGCGATATTGTAATACATGGTGGCTTTAAGCCAATGGTGCCCTGCCTGGGGATTACCTTCTGTTTGTAGCTCCTGCGCCTTATGCTGCCACTGCATTCCCTGGCATACCCACTCATAGATCCAGTTGCCGTTACGGTATCCCTGCACGGTATCCAGCCATTGACCATTGCTGCGTGCTGCATCAGATATAGCGATACGTGCCAATATCTGTTCCAGCTCAACGGGATCTACCCCTTGCCAGATCCATTTCAGCCGATTGAGCATCCGATACCAGCCGGATGTGGTCTCCCCATCCAGTGTCGAGAACAGTGCACAGCTCTCCGCAGGATGGGAGCGCCTGATAAGTGTAGAGGTCTCTCTCTGAATAACAGTAGGCTTAAACAGAATCTCTGACAGATTATCTTGCGCCATGCTCGTTTGCTGTCTCCTTAATTGATCAGCTGAACCCTTTCCGATGACGTTATAAAGTAAAAAGCAACCATAAAAAAGCAAATAATGCTAATTATAACAACATAATTAATAACAGAGGGTTCTGCTGGCTACTCTTCGTCACACAGGGGCTTCACAAAAGAGACTGTCATATCCCATGGCTGCTCTATCCATGTGTCTTGTGGAATATCAATAACATAGTCATTTACCAGATGTTTGCCTGCAGGTTTGGCAAAGATAGTGACAAAGTGTGCTTTGGGATACATATCGCGTACGGCGCGGGCGGTGTTACCTGAATCAACCAGGTCATCTATCAGAATAAAGCCTTCACCATCCCCCGGCGCTCTTTTTACCACCTTTAGTTCGCGTTGTGTGTTGTGGTCATAACTGGAAACACAGACAGTGTCCACATGACGGATACCCAACTCACGCGCCAGCAAAGCCCCCGGAACCAGTCCACCGCGGCTGACCGCAATAATACCTTTCCATTGACTTGCGGGAAGCAAACGGCGGGCAAGCGTACGCGCTTCTATCTGTAACATATCCCAGGTAACAACATATTTTCGACTCATAACCGTTCCCAGCCCGTGGCTTATTGTTCATAGTTGTGCTGCAGTATAAGATTGCGCAAGATTATAGAGTTTACACTCTGTAAATACCAGATCTGCCTGCGGCCTTGTTGCCCTGTCACTGACGTTATTATTGCAATATGTTGCAACCTGATGAGTTACACTGAGGAATTATGATAAGATTGCTACAGTAAGTGATTATCCAACGCTATTAGCCAGCAAGCATGTTACATCGCGCTATAATCGAGAGGCCATCCATGTCTGAACTCCATCAACTCACGCCACAACCTCTGTGGGATCTGTTTGCGCAAATTTGTGCTATTCCTCACCCTTCATACCATGAAGAGGAGTTGGTTCAATTTATTACGACATGGGCGCGTAATAACAATCTGTTTGTGGAACGCGATCCGGTTGGCAATCTGTTACTCCGTAAACCCGCCACACCAGGTATGGAACAGCGCCAGTCTGTGGT
>JBOFSC010000382.1:0-9362 GCA_051651345.1 Enterobacteriaceae bacterium | reverse complement strand
TTTGCGACTCATGGTCAACGAGCTCATCCCAGGCGAGATCAGAAAAGTATGTTGCTATCGTTAGGTCTTAGTATTTACCCTGTAATGAATTAAAGGTACATCAATGTGTTATGAGCTTAAGTACCTACATATGATCAGTCTAATGCTCAGACTATTAAAACCCAGTCTGAAGTATTACAAGTTCTGGCCAATCTGGCGTAATGGCAGGCTAATATGGATCGTGCTATCTATACCTCAATGGGGGCGGCTGCGGCAGCCCTTAACCGTCAATCCATCACCTCTAATAACCTGGCGAATGTCGGTACACCGGGATTTCGCGCTCAGGTGGCGGCATACCGTGCCGTGCCGGTGGACGGCCCGACGATCCCCACTCGCGCTCTGGTCACTGAGTCGACACCCTACCACGATTTTACCCTGGGAACCTTTAACCATACCGGGCGCGATCTGGATGTGGCGCTGCCGCAAAATGGCTGGCTGTGCAGTTGCCCGATGGGCGTGAAGGCTATACCCGCAATGGCAATATTGAAGTGGACAACGAAGGGCAACTGTTGGTTCGCGGCCTGCCACTGATGGGGGATGGTGCACCGCTGACTGTCCCTCCGCAAGCGCAAGTCACTATCGGCCCGGATGGCACGATTTCAGCCATCGGGGCCGGTGATGAAGCCAAAGCCATTGCCCAGGTCGGGCGGTTGAAAATCGTCAATGCCCGCCCCCCAGAGCTACAGCATGGTGACGATGGTCTGTTTTATCCCACTCGCGAGACTGTCGCCGCCCGTAGCGCTGTATTAGAACAGGATCCTGACCTGAAGCTCAGCCCAGGCTTTCTGGAAGGCAGCAATGTCAGTCCCGTGAAATCTATGGTGGATATGATCGCCAATTCGCGCAGTTTCGAAATGCAGATGAAAGTCATCGGCAATGTGGACGATAACGAACAACGCGCCAACCAATTATTAAGCATGAGCTAACAGGAGTTCTCCAATGATACGCTCTTTATGGATTGCTAAAACAGGCCTGGAAGCACAACAAACCAGTATGGATGTGATTTCCAATAATCTGGCTAACGTTAACACCAATGGCTTTAAACGTCAGCGGGCTGTGTTTGAGGATTTGATTTACCAGACCCTGCGTCAGCCTGGTGCTCAGTCTTCCGAACAGACTACCATTCCCTCCGGCCTGCAGTTAGGTACAGGTTCCCGCCCTGTGGCGACAGAACGTATCCACAGCCAGGGCAATATGACCGAAACCAAAAACAGCAAAGATGTGGCGGTTATGGGCCAGGGTTTTTTACAGGTACTACTGCCGGATGGCACTACCGCTTATACCCGTGACGGGGCATTACAGTTTGACCAGAATGGTCAACTGGTCACCTCAAATGGCTATCAGATTCAACCCGCTATCATCATTCCCCAGGATGCGCAAACCCTGACCATCGGCAATGATGGCCTGGTCAGTGTGACTCAGCCGGGGCAGACCGCACCGCAACAAGTAGGTCAGTTAACCCTGACGACCTTTATTAACGAATCCGGTCTGGAAAGCCTTGGGGAAAATCTGTATCGGGAGACTCAGGCTTCTGGCGCGCCCAATGAAAACACGCCTGGTCTCAACGGAGCAGGTACCCTGAAACAGGGGTATGTAGAAACATCCAATGTCAATGTGGCAGAAGAGCTGGTGAATATGATTCAGGCACAACGTGCCTATGAGATCAACAGTAAGGCTATCTCCGCATCGGATCAAATGCTTCAACGCCTGAGCCAACTGTAATAGTGGGCCAGGATTTTGTTAGGCTCCAAAGGATTGGAACCTTTTTTTCTCTCTGAATGGTAGTTATTGCAAAGTATGAATCAGCCCTGTTCTGTAATGCCAGCCGCAAATAAAAAGAGAGAGGGCTACGCTCTCCAGGGATCATTATCTGCTCTGTTACAGATGATGATGCTCTCCTTTTTTCTCAGCGGTTGTGCTTATATGCCCCAGCAGCCTTTAGTGGAAGGTTCCACAACAGCACGCCCTGTGCAGATTCCACCCAGTAGTGCCAATGGGTCTATTTTTCAATCGGGGCAGGCGATGAATTATGGTTATCAGCCCATGTTTGAAGATCGCCGTCCCCGTAATATCGGCGACACCCTGACGATTGTGTTGCAGGAAAACGTCAGTGCCAGTAAGAGTTCATCCGCTAACGCTGATCGCGGGGGATCTGCCGGCATCGCATTTGATGCCATGCCGGGCTTCATGGAGGGGGTCTTTGGCGGTGATCGCGCCAATACCAAAATCAGCGGTAACAATGCATTTAACGGTAAGGGGGAGCCAAAGCGCAAAATACCTTCAGCGGCACACTTACCGTAACCGTCCAGCAGGTGCTGGCAAATGGCAACCTCCAGGTGGTGGGAGAAAAGCAAATCGCCATCAATCAAGGGACTGAATTTATCCGTTTCTCCGGGGTGGTGAATCCGCGAACCATCAGTGGCAGCAATTCAGTGATCTCTTCACAGGTCGCGGATGCACGCATCGAATACGTGGGTAACGGCTATATCAATGAAGCCCAACAGATGGGCTGGTTACAACGTTTCTTTCTTAAACTTTCTCCGTTTTGAGTACTTGATGATGAAAATTTCTGTTCGCGTATATTGTCTTTCGCTCTGTTTGTGCCTGACTGTTCTGGCGAGTTCTTTCGCGAGAGCTGAGCGTATTCGCGATCTGGCTACAGTTCAGGGCGTTCGCAGCAACTCTCTGATGGGTTATGGCCTGGTTGTCGGTCTGGATGGTACCGGAGATCAGACGATGCAGACCCCCTTTACCACCCAGAGTCTGAACAACATGCTCTCCCAACTGGGGATCACGGTACCGCCCGGCACTAATATGCAATTAAAGAATGTCGCTGCCGTCATGGTGACTGCCCAGTTGCCTCCTTTCGCCCGTGCCGGTCAGCAGATTGACGTGGTGGTTTCCTCTATGGGGAATGCCAAAAGTCTGCGAGGGGGAACGCTGTTAATCACGCCTCTTAAAGGTGCAGATAATCAGGTCTATGCACTGGCCCAGGGTAATTTGCTGGTATCCGGTGCCGGCGCTCAGGCCGGGGGAAGCCGTGTACAGGTCAACCAATTGAATGGGGGACGTATCAATGGTGGCGCGACAATAGAACGTGAGATCCCCGCCAATTTCGCTGATGGTAACACCTTAAGCCTGCAATTAAATCAAGGTGATTTCACACTGGCACAACAGATCAGCGATGAAATCAACCGCCGTTTTGGCAGTGCTACCGCACAGGCGGAAGATGGGCGGACAGTCAAACTGTTTGTGCCCTCTAACGGTTCCGGTAAAGTCCGCTTTCTCTCAGAGGTGCAGAATATCCCTATCCACATCAAATCAATGGATGCTCGGGTGATTATTAACTCCCGTACCGGTTCTGTGGTGATGAACCGCAACGTGGAGCTGGATACCTGTGCGATCGCCCAAGGGGATTTGACGGTGGAGATAAAGCGTAACAACCAGGTCAGTCAACCCGATACCCCATTGGCGGGCGGCAGTACGGTGGTAACAAAAAATACGGATGTGTCTCTCCGTCAGCAGGGAGGATCGTTACAACAAGTCACCGCCAGCGCTAATCTGAACAATGTGGTGAGAGCACTCAACGGTCTGGGCGCGACTCCAAATGATCTGATGGCTATCTTGCAATCCATGCAAAATGCAGGTTGCCTGCGAGCTCAGTTAGAGATCAACTGATTAGGGGAACAACTGATGGATAGTTCAAGATTGCCAGTCGGTGCCGCTTTTGATGTACAGTCATTGGAAGCACTTAAAAGCGAAGCCAAGACCTCTCCGCAAAGTGCACTCAGGGCCGCCGCACAGCAAATGGAGGGGCTGTTTGTGCAGATGATGCTGAAGAGTATGCGCGACGCTACCGCTAAAGGTGGGCTATTTGATAATGAGCAGTCACGCATGTTTACCGCTATGCACGATCAGCAACTCTCTCAGGAAATAGCCGCCCGCGGAATCGGGCTGGCGGATATGATGATAAAACAGTTTGACGGTGCCGCCGCCCAGACGGCTTCCCCCATTGCCACAACCATGACGCCGCTAAAACTTTCCCCCGGGATATTAGAACAGTTGCCACAACCGACTTTACAGCAGGTCATGAGAAAGATGATGCCACACCTGGCATACAACAACGAGCAGGCAATTGCCGATGCCCCCCCTGAATAATACCAACTTTGTCTCACGCCTGTCAGGCCCGGCGCAACTTGCCGCACAGAGAAGTGGTCTGCCCCATCAATTGATCATGGCACAGGCTGCGCTGGAATCCGGTTGGGGACAACGGGAGATTCTCACTCAGGATGGGCAGCAAAGTCATAATCTGTTCGGGATCAAAGCCACTGCAGACTGGAAAGGTAAAACAACAGAGGTGACGACAACTGAATATATTGATGGTGTCATGCAAAAAGTCAAAGCCAAATTCCGGGTTTACCTCTCTTATACCGAAGCACTATCAGATTATGTTTCACTGCTGACCCGCAACCCCCGTTATAAAAAAGTGGCCGAGGCCGAGACGGCGGAAATGGCGGCCCATGCCCTACAGGAGGCCGGATATGCCACGGATCCCCATTATGCAAAAAAGCTGCTGAACATTCTGTCGTCCAACAAAATCACCTCAGCAGTAAAAGCGTATCAGGCTGAGTTTTCCTCTCTTTTATAACGTCATCAACATCAACGTGGAGCAATCGTAAACCATAGCTTATCCGTTGCAGGGATTAATCATTTTTGACTGAAGTTATTGTCAATACTGCCGATAATAACAACGTATAGACAGGCTCTTCGTTGGCGGCACCGCCGAGACTCAGCTTGTAGAACTGTAGAAGAAAAATAGGAACCCCTATGTCTAACCTAATATATCTGGCTCGCAGCGGATTGAACTCAGCGCAATCCGCACTACATGTTGTGGGCAATAATCTCAATAACGCCTTTACCCCGGGCTACAGCCGCCAGAATATCATGCTGGGGGAAGCCGGAGGCAAAACCACCAACTATGGTTTTTTCGGTTATGGGGTACAAGTTGATAACGTGCAACGTGCATACGACAGTTTTATCAATAACCAGTACCGTAATTCGGCAAGTGGCCTGGTCTCGGAGGATAGTCGTTATAAGCAGCTGACTGATATCAATAATATGCTGGGTGATGATACCGTCAATATCTCCACGTCACTGGATGGTCTGTTCAAATCACTGGAGAAAGTCAGCGGCAACCCTGCCGATAAAGCCTCCAGACAAGAAACGCTGGCACAGCTAAAGGCCCTCAGCAACCGCTTCCAGAGCAACAACAGTACACTGAATGGCCTGGAGAAAAGCACTAACAGACATATCACTCAATCCGTTGATGACATTAACGCAACAACCGGGCAACTGGCTAAGCTGAATCAGGAAATAGCCAAGATTCATGCGCAAACCGGTGGTTCCCCGGCGGATCTGCTCGATCAGCGTGACCGGTTGTTGGATAAATTGAGTGAGCAGGTAGGGATCAAAGTAGATGAAAACCCTGCGACTGGCGAAGTCAATGTGACTATGTCCAATGGCATGCCGCTGGTGAACAGGGATAAATCCTATCAGTTTACCGCCAGTGCTTCCCCCGAAGACCCGAACAAAACCATCGTTTCTTATATTGATGCCTCCGGCAATGCCATTAAGCTGGATGAAAGCAAACTCACCACCGGCAAGCTGGGTGGCCTGTTTAAGTTTCGCAATGAAGATTTGGTGGACGCACGTAACCAGTTGAACCAGATTGCGTTGCAGATGGCCAATAAATTTAATGAGGTCAACCAGGCAGGGTATGACCGTAATGGCAACCCTGGTGGGGCATTGTTCGATTTCTCCAACCCGTCAGCCCTGGCAAATCGGAATAATTCAGGTAATGCCAGCTTTGACGTTGTCTATTCGGATATCAGTCAGGTTAATGCACAAGACTATACCATTACTTATAAGGGACCCGGCGCGGATGACTGGGAAGTCACACGTGCAGATGGCAGTAAGGTGGCGGCAACCGTGGCAGGGGGTAAACTGGAGTTTGATGGTATCTCCATGCAGCTTTCAGGAACGCCAGAGCCAGGTGATAGTTTTTGCATGAATCCGGTCGCAGGCGTTGCCGATAGCCTGACCGTCGCGATTACCGATGGTGACGAGGTTGCCGCTTCCAGCTCCAACGATCCCAGCGAAGAAAGCAACAACGAAAACATCAAAAAGCTGATTGCGATTAAAGATGAACGCCTGATCGGCAAATCGACCCTGACTGAAGCCTATGCCAGCCTGGTGAGTTCCGTAGGCTCTTCCATGACCTCTTTGAAGAGTAATCTGGAAACCAGCGCCAAGGCAATGGATGCAATCATAGAACGCAAACAGGGTATCTCCGGCGTGGATCTGAATGAAGAGTTCGTCAATATGAATATGTTTCAACAGTACTATCAGGCTAACGCGCAGATACTACAAACAGCAAACACTTTATTTGACACCCTTCTCAACATTAAATAAGGGCCAGGCCTGGCAGCGCCAGGCCGCAGTTAAGCATTTACAGGAGATTTCCCCATGCGCCTTAGTACTTTTTATATGTACCAGAACAATATTGATAGCCTTTCCAAGGCGATGAATAACGGCCATGATGTTTATAGCCGCCTGTCAGCGGGTAAGATGTTACTGACACCTGCCGACGACCCTGCTGGTGCCTCACAGGCCGTAATTTACCAAAATGCCCGTGCGCGCATTGATCAGTATGCCACCGCCCGGATGTATGCTCAGGATTCTATTGGGCTGGAAGAGAATATATTGAGCAACGTAGGCAATATATTAACAGGAGGGCTGGCGGAGAAAATCGTCGCTGCCGGTGACGGAGCCTACTCTAACGAAGACCGTAAAGCATTGGCGACAGAGTTGCAGGGCATTCGCGATAACCTGATGGGTCTGGCCAACACCAGGGACAGTAATGGTCGCTATATATTTTCTGGCTACAACACCAATACGCCGCCGTTTAACGAAGATGGAACTTATGTGGGGGGCGATACCCCGATATCACAGAAAGTAGCCGATAATACCGACATGCAGGTAGGGCATACAGGCAACACTGTCTTTACTACTCCGGATAATATCTTTCAGGCGCTGGATGAAGTGATCGCTGCCTTAAATACCCCTGTTGAGAGTGATGATGAACGAGAGGCTCTGCGAGCAGTCCTGGATAAAGTAAATGTTTCCATCAAGAAATCTATCGACAATCTGGGCAAAGTAGAAGCAGAGGTAGGCACTAATCTGCAACAGCTCGAGCGACTGGGTTTCAGTGCTGATGCACAGGATATTGAATTACAGTCACGTTTGCAGCAAACCGTCGGCTCTGACCCCAACACGATGGTTACCATGATAGCACAATCAAAAATGACTGAGTTTTCCTTACAGGCATCCATGATGGTATTTCAGTCTATGCAGCAGATGTCATTGTTTAATCAAGTACGCTAGTCGGTTTGTTTCAGGCAATTCTACTTTGTTTCTTTGGAAAGTTTTATTTTTAGGACGTAGTATGTTTAAGAATTTTAAAATATCTACAGGCATCGCCTGGTTGGGTTTCGCTTTCATGTTTGCTTTGGTGGGTTTAGCTGCGCTGAATATCAATAGTGTTTTAAATGACAATCAGGCAACAAAAAACTCTAACGACATGACTAAGCGTGCCGATTCGCTGAATTATGCTGCCCTGGAGCTGTACCGAGGGATTTCGCGTATTGAAAGCCTGAATATACATCGTTTGGCAGGCGGGAATGTTACGCCGGAGGATATAAAACCGGCGACGGAAATGCTCCAGGAAGCTAAAAGACTCATGTCGCTGGATAATAGCGCTTTAATGAAAAATATCAGTTCCAGAGAGAAAACGCTACTCACAGAAATAATGCCATATTTTGAAGTACTCTATGGTATCGGCATAAAAAAATTAAACAGCTTAATCAATAATCAGCCTATTCATTCCCTTGAAGCCTCAGAGATAGAAGCACGGGATACATTAGTCGCCAAAACAAGAGAGTATAATAGTTTCATTGCCAAGTTCAGAGAGAGCGTTGAAGCGGAAAATGAGAAGGACTATCAAAAAAATCTTATTGTTGATATGTCAGTTGTCGCTCTTATGCTGGCACTCGGCATTATCGCTTATCTCTGGATGCGCCATGCTCTGATTTATCGCCTGCAACAAACATCTGCCTATTTCAAAACGATGGCCGCAGGCGATCTCACCGATGAAATTGTCGTGGGTTCACGCAATGAAATTGGTCTGATGCAGGATGAGTTACAAAAAATGCAGTCCTCCCTGAAGGGAACCGTCAGCGGTATCCGTGAAGGGGTCGAACAAATTTATCTGAACTCACAGGAGATCGCCGCCGGAAATAATGACCTCTCCTCCCGCACCGAGGAGCAGGCTGCAGCTTTGCAACAGACCGCCGCCAGTATGGAAGAGCTAAAGATCACCGTCAGGAAAAACGCGGATAATGCTCACAGCGCCCGTGAATACGCCGCCAGTGCCAGTGATATTGCCCGTAATGGCGGTATCGTAATGGAAAGCGTGGTTGAGATTATGAAGCAGATTACGGATAGTTCGCGTCAGATAGCCGATATCAACAACGTCATTGACAGCATTGCGAATCAGACCAATATTCTGGCATTGAACGCTGCTGTAGAGGCTGCCCGTGCAGGTGAGCAAGGCAGAGGTTTTGCTGTCGTGGCCGGTGAAGTGCGCAACCTGGCCAAACGCAGCGCAGATGCGGCAAAAGAGATCCGCGGGCTCATTGCCACTTCTGAGGTAAACGTCAGCACCGGTTCACAACAGGTCGAGAAGGCCGGACAAGCGATGCAAGATATTGTCTCATCGGTGACTCAGGTGAACGATATCATGGGGGAAATTACCTTAGCCTCTGAAGAGCAGAGTACCGGTATCAACCAAATTGCTCTTGCCGTAAATGAAATGGATACCGTGACGCAACAAAACGCAGCCCTGGTGGAGCAGTCAGCCGCCGCAGCAGGCAATATGGAAGTGCAAACGAAGAGGCTGGGGGATATGGTCTCTATCTTTAAAATAATAAATGCCCCAGAGGTTATGGCTGATAGTCGTAATATCTCTTTCACTACCAGGAACATAAAGGCTTCAGAAATAAAAATGGAAAAAGCGGCCTCCGGGAATATAGCTGAAGAAGAGTGGACAACATTTTAAGCTTCAGTCCGCTATTTATACGTAGGATCTTTAGGATCAACCAACTGATAACGATAGAAAAAATGACGTATTTTTAGAAAAAAGAGTGGAAAGTGTGCTGTGATCATGATCAAATGATCATTCGCCAAAACAACCAACACAACCAACA
>JBOFSC010000381.1:0-1425 GCA_051651345.1 Enterobacteriaceae bacterium | reverse complement strand
CTCTGCCCTCAATCCCCGCTTGACGATCCTGCAAATTATTGCCGAAGGGCTGGAAGTGCACCAGAAGCTGAGTGCCCAGGAGCGGGAAGCGCGCGTGATCGCCGTGATGCAGGAGGTGGGGCTGGAGCCGGAGAGCCGTCACCGCTATCCCACGGAGTTCTCCGGTGGTCAGCGGCAACGTATCGCTATCGCCCGTGCCCTGATCCTGCAACCTCAGTTACTGCTGCTGGATGAACCCACCTCGTCACTGGATCGCTCCATTCAGGCGCAGATTCTGCAATTGCTAAAAGAGTTACAGCAAAAGCACCAGCTCGCCTATCTCTTTATCAGTCACGATCTGCAGGTGGTGAAATCCCTCTGCCATCAAATTATTGTGATGCGTGTGGGTAAGGTCGTGGAGCAGGGGCTGGCGCAACAGGTATTTAAGGCGCCTCAGAGTGACTACACCCGTCATTTGTTGCAACTGGCGCAGGCATAAATACCGCTGCCACCTCCTCCGGGGTCAGGGGACGATACTCCCCTGGTTGCAACTCAGGATCGAGGCTGATCCCGCCGATACGCTCACGATGCAGCGCCAGCACATGGTTGCCCTCTGCGGCAAACATCCGCTTCACCTGGTGATAGCGCCCTTCACAAATGGTCAGCCGCACCTGATTAGGCTCTGACATCAGTTCCAGTGTGGCGGGTAACGTAGGCTCTGCCTCTCCGCGCAGCAGGATACCTGCGGCAAAGCGCTGCGCAGTTCCTTCAGCCGGTGGCTTTTCCAGAGTCACCAGATAACTTTTTTCACAGTGATGTTTGGGTGATGTCACCCGATGGGACCACTGGCCATCATCGGTGAGCAATACCAGCCCGGTGGTATCCTTATCCAGACGCCCGACCGCATACAGTTTCTCCGCCATAGGCTCATCGATAAAATAGAGAATGGTGGCATTGCTGGCATCATCGGTGGAGCAGACATAGCCCTGCGGTTTATACAGCATAAAATAGCGTGGTCCGCCCGGTTGTGGTAAAACCTGCCCCTGATAAACCACCTGCTGTTGCGGTGTTATTTTCACTGCCCCATCCCGAACCACGGCGCCATCCACCGTAATCCGCTGTGCCCGCAATTCCCGCCCCACCTGTGCCCGGCTGATGCCAAGGCTCCAGGAGAGAAATTTATCCAGTCGCATCACGTTGTTGTCGCTACCTGATTTCAGAGTTCAATATGGGCCCAGTATATACTATGATCCTCACGCTCTCATAAACAGAAGATGGACAGCAAAATACCATGGCCTTTACCCTGCGCCCTTATCAGCAACAAGCCGTCGATGCCGCTATCGACTACTTTCGCCAGCATCGCTCTCCTGCGGTGATCGTGCTGCCTACGGGGGCTGGTAAAAGCCTGGTGATCGCTGAACTGGTCAAAAAAGCCAGGGGACGGGT
>JBOFSC010000380.1:0-1743 GCA_051651345.1 Enterobacteriaceae bacterium | reverse complement strand
TGGGCGATATCATTAAACGGGACATTGGGGTCCTGCAAGCGCTGAGCCGTCAGGTTGCTGTCATGGTTACGGTTGACGATATTCCCCTCGATACGAGCACCGGGAATACCGGTCAGGCTCTGTAGATCCTGAGCGAAGGTGAAAGAAAACTGATCGATATAGGCGACCTTTCGCTTGCGATCATAGCCGCCGCCCGCATTATAGGCCATTTGATTTAAATAGGCGGCGTTAAAAGTAAAGCCGTTTTGCTCCAGGGTGGAGCGCATCCCCAGCCAGTCACCGAACAGATGTCCCGTAGGGGGATCCATACCCAGAACCAGCCCCTGTACTTCGGGTTGTTCGATGCGCTCATCCTGTGCCAGTGCGGAGGGGAGGCTAAAAGCGCCGAGAGCGATAGTTGCGGCAACCAGCCATTTGTTACGGTGACTCATATAAGTTACGATCCTTTTCCCTGATTTAGAGACGAAAAAAAACCCGGACCCATATCAATCTCTCTGCAAATGCAGCGATTGACAGGTATCCAGGTTTTGCCTGATAAACAGTAACAATCCTAAATGGTTCTTGTCGATTGTGGTCGAAGTGGTTCGACCCGCGCTATCATAACCTAAAAAAGCAGATGTCCAATTTGTGCTATCCAACTATTGCCTGATTTTGTGAGCGACTGCGCGAATTTCGCTATCGCCGATCGGGTTGATAACCCGTTTTGGGTATAAATGTTACAAATTATTACAATGCTGTGTGGATAATCAGGGTACAGCCATAGAAAATTCCCCTGGCGATGATAATATTATTATATCCCCCTTTTATTTCCTGCCATTCAGCGCGGTATCTATTGATGAAACTATGTTGCTATCCAACACGCACTGCTGCAGCCAATGCAGAGTCCTGGGCGTTGCTGGATATAAATAATGGAGCTGATGGATACAGAGGAGCTAAGCAGAAATTTATTGAATCTGCAGCCAAATATCATGGCGCACCTTATTGGTATGGAAGACAGGGGACAGTAGACTTCTGCGATCAGCACCGGAATCACAAATGAAACAACTCACTTGCCATCAATTGAGTAAAATAGGGGTCCAGGCAGAAGAGAGACCGGATATCTGGATGAGCTTTAATGCTATTGCCTGGCTGACTCTGGCGCAGAATGGCTATCAACTTTCGCACAGCTGCCGGGATCTATTGGATAACACGCAAAAGCAACATAACTTTCTTAGTTATATGTATCCCCCGGATAATAGCTCCACACCCTGTGACAGATTATGCACTATACAGACAAAGCTCTGGCAAGATGTCCAGAGTGGTGTATTACATGCAGAACAGGATTTTTTGCAACGATTACAAGACGATTTCTTATCTTGTCATGGTGTCTCATCGGCCACGACTGTGGTACATACTCCCTTTTGTCCAGAAAATTGGCCAGATATACAACAGCTTCAGCGAATGATGCGGGGAACAGAGCAAAATGGTTGTTATATCTCCCTGCTGCGGGGCGCCGAGAAAGTGCATACGCTGGCTCTGTTCCATGATAAAGATAAATGGGCACTGTTTGAACCTGGCCTGGGTGTTGAATTACGTTTTGACACGATTGACGATCTACTCAAATTTACCAATAACTACTGTCATGGGTTATATCAGAGCTATGCGACGATCATATGTAGGTACTTAAGCTCATAACACATTGATGTACCTTTAATTCATTACAGGGTAAATACTAAGACCTAACGATAGCAACATACTTTTCTG
>JBOFSC010000379.1:0-1733 GCA_051651345.1 Enterobacteriaceae bacterium | reverse complement strand
GGCTGCTGATCCCCGGGTAGAGGGTAATGACACCGATGGGTTGTGTTTCGATGGCAGTCACATATAGCGGCCCCAGGCGGAGCAGCGGTTCAATATTAGCAACACGACGGATCTGAATCCCCGCATCCAGTATCAGCGGAAAATTGGGGGAAGCAAATGCATCGAAACCATCTGAGTGCGCCTTCGTCGCCCGATTACCGCGAAACAGCTTGTTATTGAAAAACAGTGTCACCTCATTGATCGGATAGTTGGCCGCCAGATAAAGAGCATTGAGCAAATTGGCCTGGCCGTCAGAACGCAACTCGGACAGGGGTATCTGTGACCCTGTCACGATAACCGGTTTACTCAGATTATCCAGCATAAAAGAGAGGGCGGATGCAGTATAAGCCATGGTATCCGTACCATGCAGAATCACAAAACCATCATATTGCTGATAGTTTTGTGCAATATCGTCGGCGATGGTTTGCCAGTCTGCGGGGGCCATATCCGCCGAATCTATCAGCGGCTGATATTCATGGAGGGTGAATGCCGGCATCTCTTTATGGTGAAACTCCGGCATCTTCTCCAGCTCTTTTTGCAGATGGCCGGAACGCGGTACATAGCCCTGTTTTGAGGGCTGCATACCGATGGTTCCGCCAGTATAAGCAATATAAATCGATTTTCTGCTCATATGGGTCACTGCAAACGCATATCACTGCAACTCAGACACAAGGCATAACGATACTGAGGATCTGTCAGTAAAGCGGCCATATCTACCTGTTTTTGTACGGTATTCACCAGAGTAGCTGGCAACAGCGTCCGCAATGAAGAGGGCAACCATGCCTGGGCAGAAATATCCAACTGTGCCAGCAGGGCATTGAGCAGGTTAGGTTCCTCACTGTACCACTCCAGTGAGTACTGTTTTAGTTTGGCCAGTTCCACAGCCTTACTCACGGCATCATCAAAATCACCCAGTTGGTCGACCAACTTATTCTTCATGGCATCCACACCAATCCAGACCCGGCCTTGTGCGATAGCATCAATCTGCTGCAGACTTTGATGACGCGCTTTGGCCACCAGTTGAATAAAGCGCTGATAACCGTTTTCAATACTAAGCTGTATCATTTGTTGAATCTGTGGATTGAGTGGCCGGAATGGGCTCATTTGCGCCAGATCAGAAGTCGCGATGCCATCGCTGTGAACGCCGATACTGTCCAGGGTTTTTTCAAAGGTCGCCGCAATGCCGAAAATCCCGATGGAGCCGGTGAGGGTACTGGGGCTTGCAACGATATAGTTACCAGGGGTTGAGATCCAGTAGCCTCCCGATGCCGCCATGCCACCCATGGAGATCACCACCGGTTTACCGCTGTTACGAAACTCCTGCAGCGCAGTCTGAATCACCTCTGATGCGGTCACACTGCCTCCAGGGCTGTTAACACGCAGAATCAAGGCCTTCACTCTGGGATCCAGGCGAGCGCTACGAATCTCTGCGGCTGTGGCTTCCCCGCTCACCGAACCCGAGATTTTTGGCCCGTCAACAATAGGACCGCTGGCAAAGATCACCGCAATTTTATTTTTGCTGTCTTTATCGTCCGCCAGGGAAGGGTGGTAGTCATAAATACTGACGGCATTGATTCTGTTCTCTTTGCTATTCCAGCCAAATTTCTTGCGCAAGGTCTGCTCAATCTGGTCATGGTTCGCCAGCTCATCTACCAGCTTTTGCTGTTTAGCATATTGTGCCAGATCACCGCCAT
>JBOFSC010000378.1:0-1911 GCA_051651345.1 Enterobacteriaceae bacterium | reverse complement strand
AATTTGCTGCAGGATTACCTGCAGGAGGAGCTCAAAGAGGGAGGCCGGATTGTGGTGGAGACAGAGCACTGGGTAACCCTGGTGCCTTATTGGGCCACCTGGCCTTTTGAAACTTTACTGCTGCCAAGGCGTGCTATTCGCCGTCTGGAGGAGATGCAGCAGGCAGAGCGCACTGATCTGGCGCTGATATTGAAAAAATTGACCAGCCGCTATGACAATCTGTTTCACTGCTCTTTCCCCTACTCCATGGGCTGGCACTTCGCCCCCTATTTTAAACAAGGGGAGTCTATCGATCACTGGTTACTCCATGCTCACTTCTATCCACCGCTATTACGCTCCGCTACGGTGCGCAAATTTATGGTGGGCTACGAAATGCTGGCGGAAGCGCAGCGCGATCTCACCCCGGAGCAAGCGGCGCAGCGATTGCGCCAGTTAAGTGATCTTCATTATAAAGCAGTTTAAGGTACCGATATGCCACACACACTCATCGAGCGCGTCAGTGAAGCGTTTTGTCTGCAGTTCTACCACTATCCGACCCATCTGATCCAGGCCCCCGGACGGGTTAATCTTATTGGCGAGCATACTGATTATAACGAGGGCTTTGTGCTGCCATGCGCCATTAACTATCAGACGGTGGTGGCAGCCAGCCCGCGTAAAGACAGTGAGATCCATGTCTGGGCCGTGGATTACTGCGCCAGTGATTGTTTTGATCTGCAGCAGCCTATCGTCTATAGCGAGCAGGCACTGTGGAAGAACTATATTCGCGGTGTGCTCCATGTGTTGCAACAGTGGGGTTTTAAGCCAGGGGGGATGAATATTGCTGTGAGTGGCAATATTCCTCAAGGGGCCGGGCTTAGCAGCTCCGCATCCCTGGAAGTAGCGATTGCTCAGACGACAAAAACACTCTGGCAACTGCCGATCACTCAGCAGGAGATCGCACTGGTCGGTCAGCAGGCCGAGAACCAGTTTGTCGGCTGTAACTGCGGTATTATGGATCAACTGATTTCTGCCTGTGGCCAGCGGGATCATGCGCTGCTGATTGATTGCCGCTCTCTGGCACTGACACCAGTGACGTTGCCGCCAGAGAGGGTGGTGATGATAGTCAACTCCAACAAACAGCGGGGGTTGGTTGACAGCGAATACAACAGCCGTCGTCAGCAGTGTGAAGCAGCAGCGAGCGTACTGGGGGTTAAATCATTGCGCGATGTGTCGCTGGCGGATCTCAAGGCCAGGGCAGGGCAGATGGATGAGCTGATTTATAAAAGAGCACGCCATGTGGTCAGTGAAAATATGCGCACTTTGGCGGCGGTTGAGGCGTTATCACAAGGTGATTTGCAACGACTTGGGCAGTTAATGGCGCAATCCCATGCCTCCATGCGTGACGATTTCCAGATCACGGTGCCGGAAATTGACGCGCTGGTGGAGATTATGCAACAGGCCATTGGTGACCAGGGCGGTGTACGTATGACCGGAGGCGGTTTTGGTGGCTGTGTGGTGGCCCTGATTACGCCGCAACAGGTGCAGGCTGTCAGTGATGCCATTGCGCAACACTATCAGAGTCGTACCGGTCTGCAGGCGACCATCTACCTCTGCCAGGCCAGTGATGGTGCGGCTGTTATAAACGGTAACAGAAAAGTGGCTGCAGATAAGTAAAAAGTGAGTGACGGGCTCTCTGTAGTTGCTACCATTGTGCTGAAATCAGTTTCAGTAAAAGTGGCAAATGTAACATGTTTGTTATTAGGTTAAAGTATTACTTCCTATTTTTACTCATATTGTGGTGTCAGTTCAGCTGGGCCTGTACGGGTTTTGGTGTTATTACCAGGACAGGAACATTAATTGGCAGGAATCATGATACGTTTTATGGACCGAGGCAGTTCTCTTTAATACAGCCCATACGGCTCCTTGATAACT
>JBOFSC010000377.1:0-10501 GCA_051651345.1 Enterobacteriaceae bacterium | reverse complement strand
TGGCCAGCGCGGTGCGGTTGCGCCGTTACAGCGCGATAATCTGCAGGAAGCTCAAGGGGTATTACGCCGTGAACTGCATAAAACCATCGCCAAAGTCACTGATGATATTGGCCGCCGGCAAACCTTCAATACCGCTATCGCCGCTATCATGGAGTTGCTGAATAAAATCACCCGTGCGGAGCAGGAGAGTGAGCAGGATCGCGCACTGTTACAAGAGGCGCTGATCGCCATCGTGAAGATGCTCTACCCCTTTATCCCGCACACCTGCTTTGTGATGTGGCAGCAACTGGTTGCCATCGATCCACTGCTACAGCAAAACCCCATCTCCATTGACGAGGCCAGTTGGCCTGTCGCCGACGCGGAAGCGATGGTAGAGGAGTCGAAACTGGTGGTGGTGCAGGTGAATGGTAAAATACGCGCTAAAATCACTGTAGCCGCTGATGCCAGCCAGGAGCAGGTGGAGGCACTGGCCAAAGAGCAGCCAGGGGTCGCCAAATATCTGGAAGGTCAGTCGATTCGTAAAGTGATTTATGTTGCCGGAAAACTGCTTAATCTGGTTGCAAATTAAGTCAAGGAGGCACTGTGCCGCACTTTAGTACCAGACACTTTATTGTCAGACACCGCATTGTCAGATCGGTCATTCAATTTCTGCTCTGTGCCTCGTTGTTGGTCACAGCGGGTTGTGGCTTTCATCTGCGCGGTAGCGCCTCTGCACCGGAAGGGGGCAGCAATGTTCTGCCCGTGCTGACCTTCAGCAGCAACGACCCTTATGGTCCGACGACCCGCGCGGTCAGGGAGCAGTTGCTGCTCAATAATATCCAGATTGTCGAGGATGCAAAGCGCACCGATATTCCCTCCTTGCGCCTGCTGGGAGAGAACTCATCCCAGAGCACCGCCTCTATTTTCCGTGACGGTAAGACGGCGGAATATCAGATTGTGATGACCCTGAATGCTCAGGTGCTGTTCCCCGGCGACGATCTCTATCCCCTGCAGGTCAAGGTGTTCCGGGCCTTTTTCGATAATCCGCTGGCGGCACTTGCCAAGGATGCCGAACAGGATCTGCTGACACAAGAGATGCGCACTCAGGCGGCACAACGTCTGGTACGCAAATTGATTATGCTGGAACCCATACGTAAGGGAAAAACGGCTGAACAGATCGATAGTCGTGATGTTGGAATAGATTGAGCATTCACTGATGATCCGCCTCTATCCGGAGCAGTTAGCAGCGAACCTGCAGCAGGGACTGCAGCGCTGTTATCTGCTCAGTGGCAATGAGCCCCTGCTGTTGCAGGAGAGCCAGGATGCCATCCGTCAGCAGGCGGCGACTCAGGGATTTACCACTCTGCTGAGCCATGTGCTGGACAAGCACACGGACTGGCCAGCCCTGTTTGAACAGTGCCAGAGCCTGAGTCTGTTTGCTGAACGGCAGATCCTGCTGCTACAGTTGCCGGAGGGCGGCGTCAATGCCGCATTAAGCGAACAGCTTCTGACCTTATCCCGTCTGCTTCACGACGATTTACTGTTGATTTTGCAGGCTGCACGCCTGACCAAAGCCCAGGAGAACAGCGACTGGTATCGGTCGCTACTGGCAGAGGGAGCCCATATCACCTGCATGGCACCGGAGGCCAGTCAACTCCCTACCTGGATTAAACGCCGGGCAGAACAGATGCAACTGCAACTGGATCAGCAAACCCTGCAACTGCTCTGTTTCTGCTATGAAGGTAATCTGCTGGCCCTGAGGCAGTGTCTGCAGCAACTGACTCTGCTCTACCCCGATGGCAAACTGACCCTGCCACGGGTGGAACAGGTGGTGAACAATGCAGCCCACTTCACCCCCTGGCACTGGCTGGATGCCCTGCTGGCGGGTAAAAGCCGCCGGGCCCTGCATATTGTGCAGCAATTGCAACAGGAGGGGTGCGAACCCTTAATCCTGCTGCGCACCGTACAGCGCGAGCTGTTACTGTTGCTGCAACTTAAACAGCAGATGCAACAAAGTGCGCTGCGTACCCTGTTCGATCAGCATAAAGTATGGCAAAATCGGCGCGCCTTGTTGACCCTGGCGTTACAACGTCTGACAGGGGATCACCTGTGTCAGGCTATCGCTCTGCTGGCCCGTCTGGAGCTCTCCCTGAAGCACAATTATGATCACAGCATATGGCAGGGAATAGAGAGTCTGTCTCTGTTATTGTGCGGCAAATTATTACCAGAGAGTCTGCTGAATGGCTGATGACAAATCACCAGGTTCGAAAAAGCTGTACGCCCTGTTTGGCGGAACTTTTGACCCTATCCACTATGGCCATATTAAGCCTGTAGAGGCGCTGGCGGCAGAGGTGGATCTGCAGCATGTTTTGCTGCTACCTAATCACGTCCCCCCCCATCGCCCGCAACCGGAAGCCTCACCGGCACAACGCCTGCAAATGTTGCAACTGGTGGTGGCTCAGCACCCTCTCTTTTCTATCGATCAACGGGAATTGCGGCGCACCACGCCCTCTTACACCATCGATACCCTGCAGGAGTTGCGCAGTGAACTGGGCAGGGAGACACCGCTGGCCTTTATTATCGGTCAGGATTCGTTACTGACCCTGCATCTGTGGCACCGCTGGCAGGAGTTGCTCGACTATTGTCATCTGCTGGTCTGCGCCCGTCCGGGCTATCCCAACGAGCTTCAGACCACGGAATTGCGCCAGTGGCTGGCCCAACATCGCACCATGATTCCCGAGCAGCTAAAGTTGCAGCCCCAGGGCTTGATCTATCTGGCGCGCACCCCGTTGCTGGATATTTCCGCCACGACTATTCGCCAGTATCAGCGCCTTGGACAGAGCTGTAACGATCTTTTACCACCTGTTATTCAGAGCTATATCCGCCAGCAGGGTTTATATCATTAGTTTGAGTGCTCATGATATACTCTGGCGAAATTCCCTCTCCCGACCCTGACGGGTCACCCTCTCCCACCAACGGCAGAGGAAAAAAATACCGAAGGAGGTATTTTGCAAGGTTTAGAACTACAACAATGGATTCTGGATAAAATTATTGATGCCAAGGGAACGGATGTTCAGGCACTGGATGTTCGCGGCAAATCGAGTATTACCGATACCATGATTATCTGCACCGGCACCTCATCACGCCATGTAAGCTCTATTGCGGATAAGGTCTCTCAGTCATCGCGCGGTGTCGGCGTGATGCCACTTTCTGTCTCCGGCGAACAGGATGCAGAGTGGATCATTGTCGACCTGGGTGATGTGATCGTTCATATTATGCAGCAGGAGAGTCGGTCACTCTATCAGCTGGAAAAGCTGTGGAGTTAGTTAGTGAAGCTGCAACTTATCGCGGTTGGGACTAAAATGCCTGAATGGGTGCAGCAGGGATGGAGTGATTATCAACGCCGTTTTCCCCGGGAGATGCCACTGGAACTGGTGGAAATTGCTGCGGGTAAACGGGGCAAAAATGCAGATATCAGTCGTATTGTTCACAAGGAGGGGGAGCAGATGCTGGCGGCAGCAGGTAAAAACAGCCGCATCGTGACACTGGATATTCCCGGTCAGCCCTGGGATAGCAACGCGCTGGCACAGCAACTGGAGCAATGGCAACAGGATGGGCGCGATGTCAGTTTGCTGATAGGGGGCCCGGAAGGGTTAGCGCCTGCCTGTAAAGCGGCAGCGCAGCAGAGCTGGTCGTTATCACCTCTGACACTGCCACACCCGTTGGTACGTATTATCGTGGCGGAGAGCCTCTATCGTGCCTGGAGTATCAATGTTAACCATCCCTACCACAGAGAATAATCCTTACAAGTGAGTGATGAGTAAGCAGAATAAAAAAGAGAGTACCCCGTTTCGCGACTATACGGCTGAATCAGCGCTGTTTCTGCGCCGCGCTTTAATCTCCCTGATAGTGATGGTACTTTTACTCGGCGTGTTGATCGCGAATCTGTACAATCTGCAGATCAACCGCTATGAAGACTACAGTACGCGATCTAACCAGAATCGCATCAAACTGATGCCCCTGGCCCCTAATCGTGGCATTATTTATGACCGCAATGGGATCCCGCTGGCCCTGAACCGGACCATTTATCAGCTCGAAATCACCCCGGAGCGGGTGGAGAATATGGCGCAGACACTGAAAGCGCTGACGCCTATTGTCGACCTGACACCAGAAGATCTGAGCAACTTTGAAAAAGAGCGTAAACGCGCGCGCCGCTTTAACTCGATTCCGTTAAAAAGTGCCCTGACCGAGTTAGAAATCTCCCGGTTCGCCATTAACCAATATAAATTTCCCGGTGCGGAAATCCGTGGCTATCTGCGCCGCTACTACCCTTATAAATCCTCTCTGACCCATGTTATCGGCTACGTGTCAAAAATTAATGAAAAAGATGTGGAACGCCTGGAGGAAGAGGGCAAAAAAGCCAATTACGAAGCGACTCAGGATATTGGCAAACTGGGTATCGAACGTTACTACGAGGATCTGCTGCACGGCACCACCGGTTATGAAGAGGTGGAGGTCAATAACCGGGGACGGGTGATTCGCCAACTGGAAGAGAAGCCGCCTCAGGCGGGTCAGGATATCTATCTGACCCTGGATCTGCATCTACAGCAATATATCGAAAATCTGTTGGCCGGTAGTCGGGCCGCTGTGGTGGTCACCGATCCCCGTAACGGGCAAATTCTGGCGATGGTCTCCAGCCCTGGTTACGATCCCAATCTGTTTGTGGATGGCATCTCCAGCGCCAACTATAAGGCCCTGCTTAACGATCCTGACAAGCCGCTGATCAACCGGGTCACCCAGGGGGTTTATCCGCCGGGTTCTACGGTCAAACCCTTTATTGGCGTATCGGCGCTGTCAGCCAATGTGATCAGCCGCCACACCACCATTTTTGATCCCGGTTGGTGGCAGTTGCCCGGATCGGAAAAACGCTTCCGCGACTGGAAAAAATGGGGCCATGGCCGGGTGGATGTGGTGAAAGCCATAGAAGAGTCTGTCGATACCTTCTTTTATCAGGTCGCCTACGATATGGGTATCGATCGCCTCTCCCGCTGGATGAGCCTGTTTGGCTTCGGCCAATACAGCGGAATTGATCTCGCCGAAGAGCGGGCCGGATTGATGCCCACCCGTGAATGGAAGATGAAACGCTATAAGAAATCCTGGTATCAGGGGGATACGATCCCGGTGGGTATCGGCCAGGGATACTGGCTGGCAACACCGATCCAGATGAATAAAGCGCTGATGATTTTAGTCAATGATGGCGTGGTCAAAGTGCCCCATCTGCTGCTGAGCAGCCGACACAATGGCGTGCTGATCCCCTACAAGCAGCCTGAAGAGGCCCCGGTGGGGGATATCAGTTCTGGCTACTGGGAACTGGCGAAAGATGGTATGTATGGAATGGCCAATCGCGGTGGTGGCACCGGACGGCGCTACTTTGCCGATGCGCCCTATGTGATCGCGGCCAAATCTGGTACCTCCCAGGTGTTTAGTCTGAAGGAAAATGAGGTCTATGATGCCAATAAGATCGCCTTACATCTGCGCGACCATAAATTGATGATTGCTTTTGCCCCTTATAAAGATCCGAAAGTGGCCGTGTCTATTATCCTTGAAAACGGCGGCGCTGGTGATCCCGTCGGGCTGGTGACACGTAAAATCCTCGATCATGTCCTGCTCGGTACAGATCGCGCGGCGCCCTTGCCCCTCAGCAGTGAACCTGCTGACAATTCGGAAGAAGAGGATAGATGATGGCGATGGATACTCAATCCTCACGCAGCCTGTGGAACCGATTACATATCGATATCCCCTTGCTGCTGTGTATTTTACCGATTCTGGTTTACAGCCTGTTTATTATCTGGAGTGCCAGTGGACAGGATGTGCCCATGATGGAGCGTCGGGTGATGCAACTGGTGATGGGGATCATCCTGATGCTGGTGCTGGCGCAGATCCCGCCACGCATGTATGAACAGTGGGCTCCCCATCTCTATATCGCCACCATGCTGATGCTGATCGCCGTGGATGCCTTCGGCCATATTGGTAAAGGCGCCCAGCGCTGGCTGGATCTGGGTATTGTGCGCTTTCAGCCTTCGGAAGTGGCTAAAATTGCTGTGCCCCTGATGGTAGCGCGCTTTATGAACCGCGATGTCTGCCCCCCGTCACTGAAAAATACCGCTATCGCGCTGGTGCTGATATTTTTACCCACGGGACTGATCGCCATTCAGCCCGACCTGGGGACCTCAATTCTGGTGGCGGCATCCGGGCTGTTTGTGCTGTTTCTGGCGGGGATGAGCTGGCGTCTGATCCTGATTGCTGCAGTGCTGCTCGCTGCCTGTCTGCCGGTACTCTGGTTTTTTGTGATGCATGACTATCAGCGGATGCGGGTCATGATGTTGCTCAACCCGGAGAGCGATCCCCTGGGGGCCGGTTATCATATTATTCAGTCAAAAATTGCCATCGGCTCCGGGGGTCTGTTTGGTAAAGGCTGGCTGCACGGCACTCAATCACAACTGGAGTTTTTGCCAGAGCGACATACGGACTTTATCTTCGCTGTGCTGGCTGAAGAGTTAGGGCTGCTGGGTATTTTGCTGCTGCTGTTTCTTTATGCCTGCCTGATCGTGCGCGGCCTGATCATCGCAATTCATGCCCAGACCACTTTTGGTCGTGTCATGGTGGGCAGTTCGATGCTGATCTTTTTTATCTATCTGTTTGTCAATATTGGCATGGTCAGTGGTATTCTGCCTGTGGTCGGCGTACCCCTGCCGCTGATCAGTTACGGGGGGTCGGCGCTGATCGTATTGATGGCCAGTTTTGGCATGGTCATGTCGATCCATACCCATCGCAAGATGCTGTCAAAAAATCTATGAGGTATTCATGATGAGAAAGGAGTGGCTGTGGAGTTTATCTGTTATTTTCCTGCTGACGGGGTGTCCAACGACCACTGAGCGGCAACAGCCCACCGTCTATAGCGGCCCAACAGAGACTATCACCGGCGTCGAACCTAAATATGAGCCTTATAGCCCCGTGGCCAATCACGACTACACCATGAATGGCAGCGAATATCACATTATCACTGACCCGCAGAATTACAGTAAACGGGGTCTGGCAAGCGAGTATAGTGCAACGCGTCAGGGGCAGAAAACCGCGACAGGTGAGGCATTTGACCCAGGTGCGCTGGCAGCGGCTCACCCTACCCTGCCGATCCCCAGTTATGTGCGCATCACTAATCTGAATAATAACCGTCGTCTGGTGGTGCGCATCAATGATCGCGGCCCTTTTGTTAAAGATCGTATTATTGAACTGACCCCGGCCGTGGTCGAACGGCTCAATATGACAGCACAAACCCCAATACAGGTGGATTTTATTGCTGTGGCGCCGGATGGGACACTGTCCGGTCCGGGCACTGTCGGTACCGAGTTTGCCAAACAGAATTTTGCCTTACCTAGCAGACCGGATATCGAAATGGCCGCCCCCCCACCGGCACAGACCGAAGCAGCTCAGACCGAAGCAACAACGCCTGCCGCCAGTCAGTTCAAGGAGGCCAGCAAACCCAAGGGTGAGTACGACCAATTTCGTCTGCCGCAAGAGTCTCCGGCCAGTCAGCCGCCCGCCACTCCAGCGCAAAAGCCGGTCACAGCGCCAACTCAAACCACCAGCAGCGGTACCGGGGTGATGTTACAGGTCGGCGCCTTAAGTGATCAGGCCCGTGCCGACCAGTGGCAGAAAACCCTGAGCCAGCAATTTGCCACGCCTGGGCGTGTCGTCAGTCAGGATAATATCTATCGGGTACAGCTCGGCCCCTTCACCTCCAGAGAACAGGCCAGCACCCTGAAGGAAAAACTGGAGCAGGCGCAAATCAGTTCATTTATCGTGGAGCAATAACCATGACGAAAATAGCGATAGTTCTCTCTGTCATCGGTTATTTTTCTATCAGTCAGAGCTACGCGAATAACAGGGACATCTTATGGGACAAGGTACATAACCAGTGTGTCCCGGCTTACCAGAACCAGGATATCTATGCTCCCTGTTCACTTGTCGATGAAAATGGCCACTATGTCATTTTTAAAGTGGATGTGAATAACGATAAATATCAGTATCTGCTGTTACCTACTGATAAAATTACTGGTGTTGAGGATAAACAGCTATTATCTGCTGATACCCAAGCCTGGTTCTATCAGGCATGGAGTGCAAGAGCCCTGATTGCAGAAAAACTGGACAGAAAAATTAAGGAAAGAGATATCTCATTAACAGTTAACTCAATCAATGCCCGCACACAGGATCAGTTACACATCCATATTTCCTGCCTCTCACCAGATATCAGAAAGGTCCTCGATAAAATTGATCTCACCCGCTCTGGCAAGGGATGGCAGGTTGTGCCGCAAAAATTAAAAGGTCACACCTACAGTTTTAGAAAATTAACCCTGCAACAGCTTAAACAAGATAACCTGTTTCAGTGGGCCAATGGGAGGGCTTTAGCGGAGGGTAAGCAAATGCGATACACCACTCTGGCTGTGGTGAATATGGATAAAAACAATTTCTTGCTGCTGGCCTCTTTCGGTGATCAACATCAGCCGGTAGCCGCAGAGGCGTTGCAGGATCATACTTGTTCAATAGTGCGCGATAACACCCATTTCCCTGAAAATTAGTTATACCCGTACAGTCACAACTATGGGGGATCTACCGCCAAAAGCATAACAACTCACCTTTGGTATCATTAAAAAATCTATACAACCTCTTTACATTTTGATCGTTTTTACATAAAAACTCTAAAAAAAGAGTATTACTCCACGCAAGCACTCTCTCAACTTCAATTAACTGCAAATGGACCTGTACCCAACGTATTTCAGGTAGCCGCTTCTGTACGGCCCGGCGGTGCCCTCTCCAACGACGGGGATCTCTGCATTACAGGCAACCAGGAGCATAAAATGAACACTTCTCACGCACTATTACAGACTATTTTCCGCAACCGTCACAATAGAATAGACCATCAGAGGGCAGAAAAACTGTGGTTTGTCATCACGACAACAGTTCGGCTAACACTACTCATTCTGTCTGTCATATTAAGTAAATCAGCATGGGCTGAAGCCCCGAAATGTGGCGGACAAGCCTCCCTGATACCCACTACAATCGCTCAGGTTGTGAGCGCTTTCGATGCTCTGGACCCTGCAGGGGGTGAGCTGTCGATCACACTGCCGGACGGAGACCCGTTAACAGTTTGCGTGCAGCGTCGCGTCCTGGTTACAGTGTCCATCCGCAACGGCAATGCCCCGCCTCAAAGCGCCACTGTCTATGCCGGAGAGATAGCAGGCCAACCCGCCATGATAACCCGACTGGGTCCTGATCTCAGCCTGAGCTGGCGCGACAATGAGCAAATGCACAGTGTTAATTTCGTCGTCGGAAGCGATGCCTTACAGCAATCCACCTTACCGCTCAGCACAAAGGCTTCTGCCGGTACCCATGTGGATGATCTCTTGCCCAATCCACAACAGGGCAGCGGACAAGGTGTGCTGAACGCTTCCGGACCCAATAAAAACCTGAAGTTTTGGGTGTTTTTCCATAATGATATCAGTTCACTGCACCAGAGTGATGCGCAAATTCTCAATACTTACTTTATCTGATTCATGGATTATCTGAAAAACAGCGTGTTAAAAGAGATGAATATTTCACTGACCGTTGTCAAAAATGTGCCCGGTATTACGGATTATGTCTACAGCAATGAGACAGCACGGACAGTGGTACAAAATCTGACAAATGAACTGGTCTTTTACATCACAAGTACCGGAAAGGTCATTAGTCCTTTTAATAATAATAAAACATTGTTGCTGGTGGCTCATGAATTTGTCGGGGATGCCATAGGCGCAGCCATGCAAAACGGTCAGGAAGGCGTTGCCTCAACACAAGGTGTCACAGCAGCGGCACACGAATTCGGTCACGAGTTAAATGCCACACATGATGATGCAAAGTGGTCATTCAGTAGTAAGTGTTATACGCTGATGTGGTCTGAAAGTACTGATTGCAAATTCTTTAGCGACAGCAACCTGCTGCGTGTCAGAAGAGAACAGGGCTACGGTGGACATCCTCCCTGGGGCGGCGTGGCCACCTATTTCCTCGGTGGTGCCCGCATCATGCGCTCCTTTGCTCCCATGGCAAAAGAGAATTTCAAGGTGATGGGAGATCCTGCACAGGGGTATGCGATTAAGTCCTTGTCTGTCAGTCCAAACGGCTTTGTCACCGCACTCGACAATCAAAATGGCGCTTATGCCTCGATGGATGGAGGGCTTAGCTGGAAAACCCTGCCACTGCCTGGCAGAAATTCACAATACCACGTGATCCGCACACAAACAGACCGAGATCTTGAGTCAGATTACGATCTGCTGGCGGGTGATAATCTTTGGACTATTCATTACTTTGCCAATAAGGACGCTGAGCCTAAAGTCGTTAATGGCAGCTTTACCCCTGCCGCCACCATCAGAGATGCGCTGCTCCTGCCCGATGATATTTTTGCCTGGCTGGTGGGCGATCACGGAGCTCT
>JBOFSC010000376.1:0-1984 GCA_051651345.1 Enterobacteriaceae bacterium | reverse complement strand
TAAACAGGGCTTTCAGATTGTCGCGGAGAGTGGTAAATTGCATAGGTGCTGTGGTTGTGTTGGTTGTGTTGGCGAATGATCATTTGATCATGATCACAGCACACTTTCCACTCTTTTTTCTAAAAATACGTCATTTTTTCTATCGTTATCAGTTGGTTGATCCTAAAGATCCTACGTATAATTGGCTCCTTAGCAAAATTAATAACTGATGGTTGCTGTTACCGTATCAGAATATTGGCCTGACGCAGGTTGCGTCTGTCTGGAAAACAGCGTGCCGTAAATCACAAATGATTGTGTGCTTCCGCTGCCCGTGGCACTGACGATAGCACCGCCATTGGTGCCATTTCCCCATATTTGACTATAGCCAGTGTTGGAATAAAGTTGATAATTCAATGTCTGTGTGCCACCAGAGAGCAGCATATTACGCCCGTTAGTGACGCTACCACCGCTGTTTTGTCCGGCATCCAGCGCGATGGTATAGCTCAGCCCCGAAGTACATTTGACCGTTATCGTGCCTGCTGAAGCGCTGGAGGCCACATTGACAGAACTACTTAACGTCGAGATAGTGCCAAAATTGAGCGTGCCAAAAGTAGAGACATCACTACCGCCTCCCCCCAGAATGCATCCGCTGGCGATCTGTGCCGTCACATTCATCGAGCTGTTGGTGGTTGCACTCTGTAAACAACCAGAGCTGAACAGCGCTGACAGCAACAGAGCACCTGTCAGTATCTTTTGTCTGTATCCGATGCTCATCATGTTCACCAACTCACCGTCACCTGAACTGAGTCACTATAAGTACCTGCAGCAGGTGTGCTTTGTGAGGGCACCAGAGCATAGACCGGCACCCACTCCTGCTGTCCGGTGGCGACTCTGGACACCCCGGTCACATTGTCCCAAATATTCTGAAAAGCATTATCGCTATACAGGTTATAACTGATTTTATTGGCTCCACTGGCTAAATAGCGGGGATTGACGGTGCTGCTGTTACTGCCTGTCCCCATCACAATTTTATAATTGGTTCCCACCGTGCACTGTACCTGTATCGCCCCGGCGTTTTGCGTTCCTGTGGCGGTGATAATTCGGCTCAGGCTACTGTAAGTGCCAAAATTGAGCGTGCCGAAAGAGACATTCCCTTGTACTGTGGTGCCTGCGGTACAGCTGGGCTGAACAGTAACAGCCACAGTAATTGTGGCTGTTTTGGTCGTGGTGGCACCAGCAGATATCAGCGACAAGGTCACAACCAGAAGGGTCATTGTCAGCAACCGATCGTGTTTTAATGATCGATCGAGTCTTATCGCCTCCTTCGCCATCGTCACTCGTCACAATCCTTACCAGGCTACTGTCATTGTCACGGTATCACTGAAGCTGGCAGCAGCAGGTGTGGTCTGCGAAGGAACCTGAGCATAAACGATCAGTGAAGTCGCAGAACCGGTACCGGTACCAGACAAGTTAGTCCCGGATGGCCACAGGGTCTGATGCGCCGCATCCTGATAGAGGTTATAGGTAATATACGCAGGTGTCCCCGCACCGTTACTCATACGGCGCTGAGTACCACTGGTGACGTTCTGCCCATTATCCAGACTGACGTTATAGGCCAGGGCGTTGGTACAGTTAATACTTAAACCCGATAATTGACCGGAGATAATATCCGTCAGAGAGGAGTAAGTACCAAAACTAAGCGTACCGAAGTTGTTTTGTACTCCTGTAGAGGTTCCTCCCGTCACCACACAACCACTACCGATAGTTAGTGTAACGTTGAAGATTCCAGATATCGTCCCTGCTGCCACTGCTGTTCCTGATACAAATGCAGGGGCAAATAGTGCTGATGCAACGATAGCTAATAATACCTCATATGTAGGTACTTAAGCTCATAACACATTGATGTACCTTTAATTCATTACAGGGTAAATACTAAGACCTAACGATAGCAACATACTTTTCTGATCTCGCCTGGGATGAGCTCGTTGACCATGAGTCGCAAAAA
>JBOFSC010000375.1:0-2824 GCA_051651345.1 Enterobacteriaceae bacterium | reverse complement strand
CTGAGGGCATTGATATTAAAGCAGCCATCCCGATCCCGTATTAAACCCTGCGCCTCGATACCTTCCAGTTGCAGATTATGCGTCACGTTGTGCCAGGGTTGATTCAGGCTGACCTGCTTCTGTTGTTGCAGCGCCTGAGCCAGACGGTTACGCGCCAGCGCTTCCGCGCCTAACAGGGCCCAGCGTGTCTCAATCTGGTTCTGCTGGTACTGACTACGTTGCAGTAACTGCTGCCAGTGCTCATTAATGCGCACAGCGATAATCACCATCAGGGCCATGATAAACAGCACCAGCAGCAGTGCGACGCCACGTTGCTTAGCGTTCATCGGTATTACCACTGGTTAGCATAATAATTCTCTGGATACGTCCCACAGAGGCCACATCCAGGGTGATCTCCACCGCATCCGGCAGCGCGCCCTTGTAAGACCAACCGCGTTGCCACTGTCCCCGATACAGAAAGCGCATCTGAAACAGAGTGACATGATTGAGCAGGGAACGCGCCGGTGGCGTTTCAGCGCCAAGTTGGTCAATATTAGGATAAGTTATCCGCTGTAAGATGCCATCCCTAACCCGATAGCCGCAGCGTAACAGCTGCGATCGTGGTAACAGATCCGCCGGATTAAACCAGTTCGCCCGAATCATTAACACGGAATCGTTACCCTCCCCCCCCTCCATGGATACCGAGACCAGGTCGCTCAGACCATTGCGACCCGTTGTCGGACGCGACACTATCTGCGTAAAATCTTGCTCTATCAACTCCATAGTGTATTGCAGGGCAGAAAGCTGGGCACTTTTGGTGCGCATCACCTCTTCATTGCGTAATGCGCCATGCAGCACCTCATAAGCACTGAAACTGAGTCCGGCGAAGATCAACAGTGCCAGCAGCACTTCCAGCAGAGTAAATCCCGCAATATGCTTTCTGTTCATGGGCGAATCACATAAGTGCGTAACCGGGCCAGTGGCGTGTCATCCTCCTTTTGTGCCCGCACCTCCACCTCTACGGCGCGCATATGCTCGTCCGAGGTCTGCACCCCACGCCAGCGCCAGTACCAGGTGGCTCCAGCCATTTCGCTCTCACCGCTATGCCACCCCTCCTGGGGCCAGGGCTGAACCAGCAACACCAAAGAGAGTTGATTATCGGCCACCCACAGGGAAACCGTTTTCTGTTGCAGATAACCTACTCCCCGCACCTGCTCGCCGATAGCATTAAACAGGGCCAGTGCCGCCAGGGAGAAGATCACCACCGCCACCATCACTTCCAGCAGCGTCATACCGCGATTTTTAAGTTTCATGATGATGATGCCTCACGCTCAATCTCTCCCTGTGGGGTTAAGGCGATCGCCACCGAGGTATTGTGTCGGCTATCCGTCATCAGGATATGAAAATAGGTCAGTTCCCCACCGGGGAAAAACAGCAGCGTGGGTAGCAGCGTCTCCTTATCTGAGGAGTCAGCGCTACTGCCCAGCGGTAATGTGCTCTGCTCCAGAGTCACCTGCAGGCTCATCCAGGCAGGCAACTGGCGTCCCAGCAGTTTGCCCTGGTGATAGACTGGCTGCCAGTGGGAACCGGCTATCAGTTGGCTGTCCCATCCTGGCGCACTCTGTTTATCCGGCTGCAAACTGAGAATTTGCCAGCCATGTTCGCTAAGGTGGATGCCATAGATTCGGTTCTCCTCCACGGCCCTTTCCTGGATTAAATTCATGGTGGCAACCAGTCTATTGCTTTCACTGTCCAGAGTATTATTCTCTTCAGGTAAAGTGGCGATCACCAGTGACGCCGTCAGGCCAATCACGATAATCACCAGCATCACCTCAAGCAGAGTAAAACCCTGTCGCACTCGTCTCACTGATTATCACTCTTACCGTTGTTGTCGCCCCAGTTACCGATATAGTGATCGACCGCATCTTTGCCATCAGGCCCATAGGAGAAGATATCTATGGAACCGTGCTCCCCCGGATTGCGCATCTGGTACGCTTGTCCCCAGGGATCTTTCGGCAGACGACGAATATAGCCATCGCTGCGGTAATTTTGCGGAATCGGCTCCTGGGTAGGTTTGGTCACCAGTGACTGTAAACCCTGTTCGTTAGTGGGATAGCGACCATTATCCAGTTTGTACATATCCAGCGCATTCTCCAGGGTGACCACATCCGCCACCGCTTTTTGCTTATCGGCTTTCTCCTTACTGCCCATCAGGCTGGGGATCATCAACCCCGCCAGCAAGCCCAGGATCACAATCACCACCATGATCTCCAGTAAGGTAAACCCTCGCTGGCGGCGATAACCGCTCTGTTTGTTATCTGATATCTGTTTCATCTTCACCCCACCATCGTGTTTAACTGCAAAATCGGCTGTAGAATCGCCAAAACGATAAATAGAACAATACCGGCCATCGTGACGATCAATAGCGGCTCGAACAGGCTCAGGGCCACGCTGATCTGATTGCTAAAAGCCCGCTCCTGCATTTCGGCGGAGCGCTCCAGCATGCTATCCAACTCACCGCTGCTTTCGCCGGATGCGATCATATGGCGCATCATGGGGGAAAACAGTTTGGTCTCCTGTAATGCCAGGTGCAGAGGGCTGCCCTCACGCACCCGATCCATAGCCAGCAACAGCTGCTGGCGGGCATGCTGGTTATCCAGCACCTCGGCACCGATGCGCATCGACTCAATCAGGGGCACGGCACTGGAGTTGAGAATACTTAAGGTCCTGGCATAGCGGGCGGTATTCATCTCCCGGCTGGTCTTGCCCACCAGAGGTAAAACCAGAATGCGCGCATGCCAGCGAATACGATTACCGGGTTTTTTCAGCCAGGTGTGCATGCCAA
>JBOFSC010000374.1:0-4281 GCA_051651345.1 Enterobacteriaceae bacterium | reverse complement strand
GCGGTCATTTCTACGAAGGCCGGGGTATGCAGGTGATGACTTCTGCCGTGCGTACCTTCAAACTGCTGGGTTGCGAATTTCTGCTGGTGACCAATGCGGCCGGCTCAATGCGTAAAGAGGTGGCCCCTGGCCGTCTGGTGGCCCTGACAGACCATATCAACTTTATGCCAGAATCCGCTCTGGTGGGTCCCAACGATGACGAGTTCGGCCCGCGTTTCTTCAGCCTGTCCAATGCCTACGATCGAGAATTGCGTGGTCAGTTGGCGACCGTCGCCCAGCATCTGAATATCGATCTGGCTGAAGGGGTGTTTGCCTCCTATACCGGACCTAACTTTGAAACTCCTGCAGAGATCCGCATGATGCAAACTCTGGGGTGCGATGTGGTCGGTATGTCTGTAGTGCCCGAAGTGCTGTCAGCCCGTCACTGTGGTTTGAAAGTTCTGGCCGTTTCTGCCATCACCAATCACGCGGAAGGGCTATCTGAAGTGGCGCTGTCCCATGAGCAGACTCTGAAATGTGCAGCACTGGCAGCAGAGGACTTTATGCGTCTGATCCGCGCCTTTTTTGCTGATCTGGCAACACGCTGATCCCACTCTACTCGCACCCTGGTGCTCAGAGATGCAAGGACATCCATCATGAGTATTCAAATTAGATTAAAAATAATGGTGTTTCTGCAGTTCTTTATCTGGGGTTCCTGGCTGGTTACGCTGGGTTCCTATATGATTAAAACGCTGCATTTTACCGGAGCGCAAGTTGGCTGGGTGTATGGCGCGAAAGCACTGGCTTCCATCATCATGCCCAGCCTGCTCGGTATTGTGGCGGATCGCTGGATACCCGCGAACCGTCTTTACTCTTACTGCCATATTTTGAGTGCGGTGGCGCTGGTTATCGCCGCTCAGGTTGGCTCACCCCTGCTGATGTTTGCGGTGATTCTGTTTAACTCCATGGTCTATATGCCCACCATTGCCCTGGCCAATACTATCTCCTATTTTTGCCTGGAGAAACATGGCCTGGACAGTGTGCGCGACTTCCCGCCGATACGCGTCTTTGGCACCATCGGCTTTATTTGCGCCATGTGGACTATCAGCCTGTTCCACCTGGATTTGACCAATGTGCAGCTCTATATCGCTGCCGGGACTTCTGTGTTACTGGCACTCTATGCCTATAGTCTGCCCGGGTGTCCCACCGCACAGAAACGCACGGGACAATCCTGGGTCACCATGTTGGGTCTGGATGCCTTTGTGCTGTTTAAACAGAAGCGCATGGCGATTTTCCTGATTTTCGCCATGCTGCTGGGAGCTGCCCTGCAGATCACCAATATGTTTGGTAATCTGTTCCTGCAGGATTTTGCCCGCCTTCCCGAATATGCTGGCAGTCTGGCGGTAACCTACCCCAATATTCTGCTCTCCCTGTCGCAAATGTCGGAAGTGCTGTTTATTCTCACCATACCGTTCTTCTTACATCGTTTCGGTATCAAAACGGTAATGCTGATCAGTATGTTTGCCTGGGCACTGCGCTTTATCTTCTTTGCCTGGGGCGATCCTTCTGCATTCGGTATGGTGTTTCTGGTGCTCTCCATGGTGGTGTATGGTTGCGCATTCGATTTCTTCAATATCTCCGGTGCTATCTTTGTGGAGAAAGAGGTCGATTCCCGCATCCGGGCCAGCGCCCAGGGGTTATTTATGACAATGGTTAATGGTCTGGGGGCCTATGCCGGTTCCATACTCAGCGGCCATGTTGTCGATTACCATACTGTGGATGGGATTAAAGACTGGCAAAGTATCTGGCTGACCTTTGGCTCCTATGCCATTATCGTTGGTATTCTGTTTATGTTTGCTTTTAAGTACAAACATGAGCCAGCTGGTTTACAACAACCCAAAATAGCCTGATGGATTGAGCGGGGGCCGCCATGGTCACCCGCTATTTATTACAATAAATCAAGGTGATTGCTCTTCTCTGATTTCCAGCTCCCCTAACAAGGGTGAGCTGGCTCTCTGTTTTGTACAGCCAGATAGTGCCTGACAGGTGTTATCCTGTTATCATGCGCCACGCTAAAGTGTTCCCTCCTGTTGGCAAGTTAACTACAACATCAGTAGCTTTAGATCGTTACCTAATAATAAAAAATAGTCATCAACTCGTGCAAGGATTTCACTATGGGTATACAGAACAGATTAAAGATCATGCTTTTTCTGCAGTTCTTTATATGGGGTTCCTGGCTGGTTACGCTGGGCACCTATATGTTTCAGAAGCTTAATTTCAGTGGTACCCACATCGGTACTGTGTATGGTTCTCTGGGGCTGGCTTCCATCATTATGCCCAGCCTGATCGGTATCATCGCCGACCGTTGGATCCCGGCGAACCGTCTGTTTATTTATTGCCATATTCTCAGCGCTATCACCCTGGTGATCGCCACCACGGTGACCACTCCCCTGGGGATGTTTGTCATCATTCTGCTGAACTCCATGTTCTATATGCCCACCATTGCCCTGTCCAACACCATCTCCTACTACAGTCTGGAGAAAGAGGGCTTTACCTGCGTGACAGATTTCCCGCCGGTGCGTGTCTGGGGTACGGTGGGCTTTATCGCCGCCATGTGGCTGGTTAACTTGATCCGCCTCGAAGCCCATCACGCTCAGCTCTATGTCAGCGCCATCAGCACTGTTGTCCTGGTGTTGTACTCCTTTAGCCTACCCTTTTGCCCCACCAGTCATAAGCAGAAAGGGCAATCCTGGATAGAGATGATGGGGCTGGATGCGCTGGTGCTGTTTAAGCGCAAGCAGATGGCTATTTTCCTGATTTTCGCCATGTTCCTCGGGGCTGCGTTACAGATTACCAATATGTTTGGTAACCCGTTTTTGCAGGATTTTGCCGCGATTCCGCAATATGCTGATAGTCTGGCGGTGCGGTTCCCCAATATCCTGCTCTCCCTGTCACAAATCTCGGAAGTCCTGTTTATTCTGACCATTCCCTTCTTCCTGCGCAGATTCGGCATTAAAATTGTTATGCTAATCAGTATGCTGGCCTGGTCTTTACGCTTTGTCTTCTTTGCTTATGGCGATCCCACTGCCTTCGGTATGGTGCTGCTGATCCTCTCCATGATTGTCTATGGCTGTGCCTTCGACTTCTTCAATATCTCCGGGGCTATATTTATGGAGCAAGAGGTGGAGCCGCGTATTCGCGCCAGCGCACAAGGGTTGTTTATGACCATGGTTAACGGTGTCGGCGCTTTCGCCGGTGCCAAGCTGAGCGGTATGATAGTCGATATCTATACCGTTGATGGCGTGAAAAACTGGCAATCTATTTGGTTGATCTTTGGGGTCTACTCCTTTGTTCTGGCCGTCGTGTTTTTGTTTATTTTCCAGTACAAACATGACCCAAACAAACTGGAAACCCATAAAGCCAGTTGATTTTTGTCACAGTCTGTTTAAGCTGTATCACCTGGGCGGGCAATGCCGCCCAGGCATCTTAAAGTTCAATTTCCCTGATAGTTCATTGATCCTTTCAATCTCTGGCATAGGCATTATCAATTATTTGCCCAGGCAAAATGTTGTTATACTAAGCCCCATAGTGAGCAGCTATTCTGTTCCAGTTTTATGAGGAAACCATTATGAAATCGACTAAAGTGACATCCATGCAGGCCCATAAGCTTCGTCCTGGTTACAACAATCTGAGTGATAAAATCAAAACCAGTACCGTCAAATTGCTTAATCAATTAGTGGTAGATTTAATAGACCTCTCATTAATGACCAAGCAAGCACACTGGAATATGCGTGGCAAAGAGTTTATTGCCGTGCATGAGATGCTGGATACTTTCAGAGCTTCCTTGTTAGAGCATCAGGACACCTTTGCTGAGCGTGTGGTGCAACTGGGTGGAACTGCTTTGGGTACCCTGCAGGAGGTGAGCAGAAGCTCTTCTCTGTCAGCCTACCCCACGGATATCTCCCGTATCCAGGATCATCTGGCTGAGCTGGCTAAACATTATGGCAGCGTTGCCAATGCTATCCGTCAGGGGATTGGCGAGACAGAAGATGAGGACAGTGCCGATATGCTGACTGCCGCTTCCCGCGATCTGGATAAGTTCCTGTGGTTTATTGAAGCCCATCAGGAGTAACACCCTCAAACCCAAGCATTTGCTCCTCCCCCTGGCAAGCATAGGTATCTACACATCTTTGTGATGGGGGAGGGGCTCCTAAATTCCCCTCCGTGGAGGGGTGGCCCGTCAGGGCCGGGGTGGTTAATACGCCATATCCTCATTTCAACTCTGTAAAACATCCGCTGTTC
>JBOFSC010000373.1:0-1256 GCA_051651345.1 Enterobacteriaceae bacterium | reverse complement strand
AGAGGATACCCATTTCAGGGCTACCAGTCTGGAAACACTACGCAATATGGTTTCTGCCAGTAGTGGCATCACCCTTTTACCTGCTCTGGCGGTGCCCAATGAAAGGGAGCGGGATGGTATCTGTTACCTTCCCTGCTATCAGCCAGAGCCTAAAAGACAGATAACTCTGGTATATCGTCCGGGTTCTCCTCTGCGCGGGCGTTATGAGCAACTGGCAAAATCCATCGCGGAGCATATGAAAATGGTAACGATGGGCTGATGATATTTCATAAAGGTGAGGCACGAAGGTATGACGCGAAAGGGTGTAAGGGCACAACAAAAAGAGCGGACGCGTCGCTCACTGGTTGAAGCGGCATTCAGTCAACTCAGTGCGGAAAGGAGTTTTGCCAGTCTGAGTCTGCGTGAGGTAGCCCGTGAAGCGGGTATCGCGCCCACCTCTTTCTATCGTCATTTCCGTGATGTGGATGAGTTGGGGCTCACCATGGTAGATGAGAGCGGATTGATGCTGCGTCAGTTGATGCGTCAGGCCCGGCAGCGGATTGCCCGTGGCGGCAGTGTGATTCGCACCTCGGTGGCTACCTTTATGGAGTTTATCGACAGTAACCCAAACGCTTTTCGTCTGTTATTACGCGAGCGTTCCGGTACTTCAGCGGCGTTTCGTGCTGCGGTTGCCCGGGAAATTCAGCATTTTATTGCGGAGCTGGCTGATTACCTGGAGAATGCCAACCATATGCCGCGCAGTTTCTCGGAAGCACAGGCTGAAGCGATGGTGATTATTGTGTTTAGTGCCGGAGCGGAAGCGTTAGATATCGATCCCCAGCAACGGCACCAACTGGCCGACCGTCTGGTATTGCAACTCAGGATGATCTCCAGGGGGGCTTACTACTGGTATCGCCGGGAGCAGGAGAAAAATGGACAAACACAGCAGACGGAATAGCCAGAAAAAGCTAACCTGCTGTTGTGTGGTATTCTCAGAGGTTAAGCAACCAGGAGTGATGATGTGTTAACCCAATAAACAACAGGGTTGATGCGATGAATAACAACAGATTTTTCTCTGTCCAACACCTCTTTCTGATACTGTTTTGTGCTATCACCGCCGCTGTTTTTCCTGTACCAGGGAACTCCATTTGTGGAGGCTATAATGCCATTATACGTAGGATCTTTAGGATCAACCAACTGATAACGATAGAAAAAATGACGTATTTTTAGAAAAAAGAGTGGAAAGTGTGCTGTGATCATGATCAAATGATCATTCG
>JBOFSC010000372.1:0-1424 GCA_051651345.1 Enterobacteriaceae bacterium | reverse complement strand
CTGGATATTCTGTCCCTGGGCAACACCACTGGCAGCCTGTTTGTCACTGACGCGGGTTAATATCAGGGACCCATCCGGCAGATCGTAATAAAGCAGCCCATCTGCGCGACAGGCCCGCTCTGTAATCTCCTGCGCCGTCTCTCCCCAGCTAAGCATTATCAGCGGTACCGTTGTCAGGTTATCCACATCTGTCTGCACACTGATACCGTAATGTTCTGCTAACCGACTGGCTATCTGGTAAGCATTCATCCCCTCAAGGACGTTATTGGGCCAGATAGCGGAGCAATCCACCAGGTCCATGCACTTGCTGCGCCCGGTCACGCGGATCTCATGACTACCAGGAGCAATGGACCCCTCCCACCTGTCCACGTAGCCGGTTAACACAACATCATCACCAAGCCGGACAACGCATTCATCACCTGGAGTAACAAGTTGCTGCTCATCACTGCCGGGATAGTAATCCATCATGGCAATATCAAAGTCACTCGGCAGGCGTTCAATTCCACGGGTTACGCGGATGCTCTGCCATCCGTGGACAGACTTGCCGGCAACATCCAAAAACAGTTCGTTTGTCATCTGTTCAGGGCCTCAAAATTAGCAGGCATAAATGCCGGGTGAATGGGTTTTACTTCCTGGGTTAGTTCCGTCTCCCGACCGCTGTCATGGTAAAGGCGTTGCGCCAATACCAGTGATGGCATGGCCCGGTTGAAGTTGTAATTTTGCAACCGGGCTAAGTCAGCGCCTTTGCGTGTCAGATTCGTTGTTACAGAGTGTCTGAGGGCTGTGAGTGCCTGATAGAGCTCATCCTCTCCGGCATCCCCAACCGCAATAATTTCAGCATCCAGCGCATCACAAACCCTGTTCAGGGTATTTTGCGCATCATTATGCGATGCTGGCTGATAGTCGATTGCGGCCCTGACCATTGCAATAACAGCCAACTGGCGGATCAACTGCCCTGTCACTGAGTCATCATCAACCCGCGCTAACTGCTCGAATACAAAAATAGCATCACTGTCTGTGACCGCATCTTCTACAGCTTCCAGCAGGGCAACTGCCCCATCAGTGAGCTCTTCTGGTGATGCGGATTCCGATAATTTAAGCGCTGCTTCATCTATTTTTGCCCTTGATTGCGTTGCCTGAGCAATATCAACAGCGCTTTGCTCTCCTGAGCTTTGCCGTTCATATTTCCCTTTATTGTTGATATTTTTCATCACACTTTTCAGGTTACTGACTTGCTGGCCAATCCCCTTCACATAACCAGACCAGAATTCAGCGGTAGACTGAATGCTGGAGAGAAAATTTGCACCACGATTAATAAGAGCTCTTATTTTTGCAGCGGCAGTCACCACGGCCAGCGCCTTCGCTTTGACAATATCGACCAGAGATTCCGGCTCATCCTCAGCTTCAGTAACGGCAAACTCCTG
>JBOFSC010000371.1:0-5321 GCA_051651345.1 Enterobacteriaceae bacterium | reverse complement strand
CAGAAAAGTATGTTGCTATCGTTAGGTCTTAGTATTTACCCTGTAATGAATTAAAGGTACATCAATGTGTTATGAGCTTAAGTACCTACATATGATCGTGCTATAGGTATCAATGAAGGATCAATGGCAGATATGGGAGAATTTGTGCTGCCGCAGGGGAATCCGGTGGGTTTTATGGGACCTGCAGCACTGACCAGCGGACTAAATATATTTGCAGCCATGCTACCTGTGATGCCCAGCCCGACGGCCTTTAAGAAGGTACGCCTTTGTTTGGAATAGTTCATAATAATTTGCAGTGTTACAAAAAGAGGTGAGATGTAAATATAATACTTATATTAAGTTTCTTAAACATTTCATTTGTTTCTTTTTGTATGTATTTGTTGCAAAATAATAAATGTAACTCATTGTTATTATTTATTAAAACAAACCAATATACTCTCCGGCGGTCGGGCGTTAGTTTTCTTGTGGATCCAGATAAACCAGATCAGGTGAAATACACCATGGTCTGATGTTCAAACTCTTTTTCACAATATTTACAGCGCAGATGGATGCCACTTTGATATTGCAGCACTTTAAAACCGCTGTTGACAGATTCGCTGCGACTGATGCAGTTGCTGTTCGGGCAGGCCAGAACATGATCGATTTGGTCCGGCATACTCAGCACATATTTGCGCACCACCTCATAGTTTTCAATCTGATTAACGGTGGCCTGTGGCGCGTACATCGCCAACTGATTAGCCTGTTGTTCGGTGAGAAAGGTATTTTCAATTTTAATCAGATCTTTGCGACCGAGGGCGGCCGAGGGTAGATTCAGGCCGATGGTGATACGCTCATCCGTGTTGGTCAATTTAAACAGCGTCAATAACTTGAAACCGATATGGGCAGGGATATGGTCGATCACGGTACCGGAGCGGATCGCTTCCACCTGTAATTTATTATCGTGGGTCATGAGCTGTTCTCCTTAAAAAGTGATTTCTTGTTTGAGCACCATCGCCAGCAACGCCTGACGGGCGAAAATTCCATTCCCTGCCTGCTGGAAGTACCAGGCATAAGGGGTTTTATCCACATCCGGCGCGATTTCATCGATACGGGGCAGGGGGTGGAGGACTTTTAGATTGGCGCGGGCACTGTGCAGATCTGCAGCACGCAGAACAAATTGTGCCTTAACGTTAGCGTATTCTGAAGGATCGAGGCGCTCTTTCTGTACACGGGTCATATAGAGAATATCCAGCTCGGGAATCACCTCTTCAAAATTATTGTGCAGACTGTAGGTGATGCCCGCTTCCTGCAACATATTCAGAATATGAGGCGGCATCGACAGCACTTCGGGGGCAATAAAAAAGAAGCGGTTACCCGGAAATTTAGCCAGCGCCTGAGTCAGTGAATGCACGGTGCGACCATATTTAAGATCACCGACCATCGCGATATTGAGGTGACTCAGTTGCCCCTGAGTCTCTTCTATCGTGAACAGATCCAGCAACGTCTGGCTGGGATGCTGGTTAGCACCGTCGCCCGCATTGAGGATCGGCACGCCATTAGAGAGTTCCGCGGCCAGCCGGGCGGCGCCGTCTCGCGGATGGCGCATGACGATGGCGTCGACATAGGTGCTGATCACAGAGATGCTATCGCCGAGCGTTTCCCCTTTTTGCCCGGCAGAGGTGTTGGTGGCGCTGTCAAAACCGATCACAGCGGCGCCCAGACGCTGCATCGCGGTTTCAAAAGAGAGACGGGTGCGGGTGGAGGCTTCAAAAAAACAGCTGGCGATCACATGATTTTTCAGCAGCTCAGGCTGTGGTCGGGCCTTCAGACGACTGGCGGCATCCAGTAGCAGTTGCAGTTCATCGCGACTCAATTCATTGATTGAGATAATGTGTCTTTTATAAAGGGGATTGACCATTCAGCGTGCTCCTCGCGCGAGTAAAATAAGTGGGGGATGGGATACCAAAACAATGGGCAAAAAAAACCCATCAATGAGGGGTTTTTTTGCCTGTGCGGAAGGAATTCAGAAAATGGTTTGAGCAGTGGGCCCTTGCTCCCGATGCATTGAGTTGCTGTTATGATCTCGGCCATATTTCCTCCCGGCAAATTGCGGCGTATTATACGCCTGCTACAAAATCATGCAAGCACCAGGTGGAGGAATTAAAGTAGCTCACGACACAATGTCGCCACCATCATCGCTTTAATGCTATGCATCCGGTTTTCTGCCTGATCAAACACCACGCTATTGGTGGATTCAAACACTTCATCGGTCACTTCCAGCCCGCCATATAATCCATACTGTTGTGCCAGTTGCTGACCCAGACCGGTATTTTCATCATGAAATGCCGGCAGGCAGTGCAGGAATTTGACCTGAGGATTGCCGGTCAGCTCCAGCAGAGCACGATTGACCTGATAAGGGCGCAGCAGGGCGATACGCTCGGCCCATACCTCTTTGGCCTCCCCCATAGAGACCCAGACATCGGTATAGACAAAATCAACCCCCTGAACGCCTTCCGCCACCTGTTCTGTCAGAATCAATTTAGCGCCACTCTGCCGGGCAACTTCTTGGCACTGCTGCACCAGTTCGGCGGCGGGCCAGTAACTTTTAGGGGCCACCAGGCGCAGTTCTAACCCGGTCAGCGCTGCCGCTTCCAGCAGGGTATTGCCCATATTGTTGCGCGCATCCCCCAGATAGGCCAGCTTCATGGCGGAGAGCGGTTTATCGGGACACTGTTCCTGCATCGTTAACAGATCCGCCAGCAACTGAGTGGGATGAAACTCATCGGTCAGGCCGTTCCATACCGGTACACCCGCATATTGCGCCAGGGTCTCCACTATCTGCTGACCATAACCGCGATACTGAATAGCATCATAGAAACGGCCCAGCACTCTGGCAGTATCCTGGACAGACTCCTTATGGCCCATCTGGCTACCGGTGGGGCCTATCCAGGTGACTCTGGCGCCCTGATCGAATGCTGCCACTTCAAAAGCGCAGCGGGTGCGCGTGGAATCTTTCTCAAAAATCAGGGCAATATTTTTACCGCTCAGGCAGGGCTGTTCAGTGCCTTGTTTTTTGGCCTTTTTAAGGGCAGCAGCTAATTGCAGTAACTGATTTAGCTCGTCAGCATTGAGATCGAGTAAGCGTAACAGGTGGCGTTGGTACAGCGAATTCATTGGACAACTCCATTTTCTACGTTGAATATAAATTCATGATATATGCATTTATATTTAACAACAACCCCTGATGATAATGTCATTGTGATAAAAAATGCCCTCAAAGTGAGAATCATGATAACTCAGGCTGGCACAACAGGTTAATAGATAAGGATAACACAAAAGACCACTTATTTAGCATGGATATTGCATCTCTATAAGCGGTGAATTATTTGTCATTTAACTGTTCTCTAAAAGGACTTCTGACTATGAGTTTACATACGACACGCAAGTTTGTGCCTCTTCTGTTAACCTTGTTTGTTGCGGGTAGCGTATCGGCAGCGGACTGGAGTAATTTCTCCGCCAGTTACCGTTATGGACCCGACTTCAGGGAGCCCAACAACCGCAAAGATGTTGCCAAAAGTATTGTGCAGTTCACCTACGCTGATGGCTATGCTTACGGACAAAATTTTTTCAATATGGATGCGCTGTTCTCGGACAGCAATGATAAACCCAACAGTGGTGGCGGTGGCGCGCAGGAGATCTATGTGATCTACAATCACAAGTTATCCATGAGCAAAACCACGGGCACCTCCTGGGCCTTTGGTCCAGTGAAGGATGTGGCGCTGTTTACCGGTTTTGATTTAAATACCAAGAATACCGAGATGGCACCACGGGCCAGAAAGTTGATGATCGGGCCGACGTTTCAGTTTGCGGTGCCCAAAGGGTTTATCGATTTAAACCTACTCTATTACAAGGAGTGGAACCACAATGGTTTGAAGAAAGCGGTACATCATAACGTCAATTTTGACAGCACTTACCGGGCCAGTATGACCTGGTCGCTACCGCTGCCATTTGATAGTGTTCCCCTGAGCTACGAGGGTTTTATTAACTATACCGGCCCTAAAGGCAAGGATGGTTTTAATAAAAAGACCCGGGCAGAAACCCAGACCGATATGTTCCTGATGTTGGATGCCGGATAGGTGCTGTTCTCTGCGCCGAAGAAGTTTAAAGTGGGCCCCGGCTACCAATACTGGCATAACAAATTTGGTAACCGCCCAGGCCGAGGCACCAAAACCAGTACGGCGATGGTCAAGGTGACCTATATTTTTTAACCCCCTATTTTTCAAAAATAGCTAAGCGGTAGTGTACAATCTGCTACCATCCCATATTTGCACCATAAGAGGAATCACGATGACGGGTAACGGTAGCAGGTTGCAGGAACTGAAACAGGAAACACAAGATATTATCGAGCAACTGCTGGAAGATGGCAGTGATCCCGAAGCGTTGTACACCATTGAACACCACTTCTCCTCCACGCAGTTTGATCTTCTGGAAAAGCTGGCCATAGAGGCTTTTCGCATGGGCTATGAAGTCACTGATGCTGAAGAGGGTGATGAGTATGGTGATACCTTCTTTAGTTGCGATGTGATCCGCGAATCTGCGCTACGGGCCGATGTTATCGAGCAGCAGGTAGAGCAGTTACTGACACTGGCAACACGTCTCGGTGTCGACTATGACGGCTGGGGCACCTATTTTGAGGATGGGGAAGAGGGGGACGAGGAAGAAGAAGAGTCCCCTGAAGAGGAGTAAGTATTTTCTCCCCCCCTGGCAATCATAGGTATCTACATAAAAAGGGGAGCTGGTTAATTCCCCTCCGTGGAGGGGTGGCGAGCTAGCGCCGGGGTGGTCCGGCGCTGCATGCAACAGAGTATATTAGATTTTCGTGTATCAAATAGTCGAACAGCGGATGTTTTTCAGAGTTGAAATGAGGATATGGCGTATTAACCCCCCGGCCCTGACGGGCCACCCCTCCACGGAGGGGAATTTTAGTTGCGAGGGAGCTCTCATAGCGCCGCAATCTGCTGATACTGCTGTTGCAACTTCTCTTTATCGACCTTATGACCTTCCAGCTTCTGGCGCTCTTTATCCACCACAGCCGCAGGTGCCCGATCAACAAAAGAGGCATTATTCAGCTTACCTTCGACGCGCTTGATCTCTTCGCTAACCCGTTCAATCTCTTTGCCCAGACGTTCAAGTTCGGCCTGCTTGTCGATCAATCCCTGCATGGGGATCAACAATTCCGCCCCTGGCAGTAGTTTGGTCACTGAGAGGGGACCTTGCTCACCTTGAGGTAACAGCGTCAGCTCTGACAAGCGGGCCAGCGCGCAGATAAATTCACGGTTATT
>JBOFSC010000370.1:0-6480 GCA_051651345.1 Enterobacteriaceae bacterium | reverse complement strand
TGTGTTGGTTGTGTTGGTTGTTTTGGCGAATGATCATTTGATCATGATCACAGCACACTTTCCACTCTTTTTTCTAAAAATACGTCATTTTTTCTATCGTTATCAGTTGGTTGATCCTAAAGATCCTACGTATAATTATTGACTATATTGAAGATGGCTCACTGCTTGCTATCCGAACCTCTCCCAGAACGGATTAATATTGTGACTGTAACTGATTATCATTGAAAATTGAGGTACCACGATGAATATTGATGAATTACAACAGCAGCTTGATAACTTAAAGATACCTACGACATATTATTCTCTGTCAGGCGGTTTGCCCAATGAGAGGCTGTGTCTGGAAGAGGTCAATACACAGTGGCATATCTATTACTCAGAAAGAGGTCATAAAAACAGTCTGGCCTATTTTACCAGTGAAAAAGAGGCTTGTGACTTCTTTTTAACCACTATCAACAAAATGATTTAACGGTGTTTTATGGCCACCCGCTGGCAGATATTGCCCAATATTTGCCTGATAAATAATATCTGGTTACAAACCCTGATCTTTTCCCTGTGTACAGAATCTATACTGAAATAAGACTCTGTCAGATCAGTGGAAGCTTTATGTTGCCTGTCAGTCGCGGCTGTCCTCTTCAACATGCGCCATCTGTCGATGGCGCGCAGGAACTGCCACAAACCGCTTTTAAATCCACCGACCCTAATATTGCTCAGTTAAGAGATCTGCTCAGAAAGGATGCACAGTGGTACAGAGAGCATCACTCTGATGAAATCAGCGTTTTTGCTCAGTTTACCCGGGATATTCTGGCACAAGGCCGCATGTGGGATATTGATTTACGTATTGGGGCCGATGGAGAAGTGGTGACATTTCATAAAGAGGACACAGAATGGGAACCGCATTTGCGTGTCTTCTGCGGCAACAATAGCTGCCTGCTACCCCTCTCATTTCATCAGTTATCCGCCTCTCTGCACCTGGACCGGGTGTTTAACCCGGAAGATTACGCCCTGACTCTGGCCGAAACCCGGGATATGCTGGTGAATTGTGATCTGAGTGGGATGAATTTAACAGAGTGCGATCTGTCAGGGCTAAATTTGACCGGCGTGAAACTGAGTGAAGCTGAGTGAAGCTGACCTGTCAGGGGCCAATATGACAGATACCAATTTGTCACAAGCGGATCTGTCACGGGCTAAGCTGAACGGCACGCATCTGGAAAGAGCGAATCTGACCGAAGCCGGAATGTATCAGACTGACCTGCGTCAGGCGAATCTGACCGGGGCGGACCTGACAAGGTGTAATTTTATTGAAGCTGATCTGTCGGGATTAGACCTGGCAGGGTCGATTATGACCGAGGCGATTCTGCAAGACGCGACCCTGATAAGAACCAACCTTGAAAAATCTCATCTTGAAAGCGCTATTCTGACAGGGGCTTGCCTGAACTGGACTGACTTTTCTGGGGCGGATCTGAACCGGGCCGACATGACCAAAGTTAGGCTTGACGGTGCGAACTTTAACGGAGCAAACCTCGCTGACACGGTTATCACTCTGAATTTTCCCGAGAAGTGGTATACCAATGATCTGGATCTGGCCCTTAACCACAGGAATAACCAAAGAAGTTTACTGACCACCATCGACAGTATTGATAATGCATACCCGCATCTTAAAATGGCCCTGGTGGCTCAGTTGCTGACAGCTCTTGAGAAAATAGATTATCCACAGCGTCTGCGGGCATTCGCTGAGAATTATTTACTGCTGTTACACCCGAATTATCATACAGCAGAGCCATCCGAGGCTTCCCATGTGAAGGTCATTGACCATTTTCTGCGTAAACACATGACCCAATCCATTATTGATCTGGCGAATCGCATAGCCTGGCTCAATATAACGCCCTATACAGCCCACTATTTTTTACAGTATGTTATGCATCAGAGCGCTCGTGACAAATTTGCTCTTAATAACAGTATGTTTTTTTGCAACTCATCATGAACAGTATGGCCTGTGCTGATCAGGAGGTGAAGCAACAGGCAGAAAAGTTGTACCGAACTGTCTGGCTGCAACAGGCTCGTATTAAACCTTATACCCAACTACCTGATTTTGGGGACTTACATGGCCAGCCCGACTGGAACGGGACCAATAAAGACGCCTGTTATAATATTATCCTGCCGACAGGCCAGAATACCCTGCTGCTTTCTGAAGGGCAGTTTAATCGGATGCGTGCCGGAGAAGATAGCGATTTCCAGTGGAGTGCCTATTTTGTTTATCATCACGGCAAAAATGGCAAGCCCGGTGTTGCAGCAGTCTCGAATCCCGATACTGACCTGATGCAAATCCCCTTGCTTCAGAGGGCATGGCTCAATGCCAGCAATCGGAACATCTTATCCCGTCTGCTACAACTGATTAATCCTGGCGAGCCCTATGCTTCCCTATTTAAGACAGAGTTGCTAAAGAGAAGCCAGCAGCATAAATTGGTAGCTCCTCTGGCGCAAAGGGAACTGACAGAACGTTTTGACCCTCTGTTAGATCGCTCTGCAGCAACGGACACAGAAATCAGGCTGATGCCAGCTCATCTTGCCGATATTTTACGTATCTATGAGATAGAGGAGGCGAGTCACCAACAACAGGCACAGTGGCTGTTCAGTCTTGCCATCGTGTTTGCCTCTCTCGCCTCCTCAGCTCACTTTGGTACGGAAGATGATTCCCCGACAACCCTGCGTTTCTACGCCTTTGCCCTGATGCATGAGGCCAGACTGCTCGACAGCGACCAGAAAGTTATCAGCGCACAGCAGTTTAATAAGTGGCGCAACCGTTTGTTAGGCTCCGGCAGCGTATTTACCTGTTTGGGAACGATTGTAGAAGAGATGTACAATCATGCCAGAGACGCATTTCCACAGGTGATCCGACTTATTATGCCGTTGGCCTGGACATAGTAGAATGGAAAAATATCAGGGTAGGATCACTCTCCCTGAATAGTTGGGATTTGGCGTAAATATCTCTGTTTGTGGGTTGTAATGGCCCACCACGAAAGAGTTATCTATCCCATTCGCCACATTCACTTCGAGATAATCTGACCCATTAGCTGAAGCGCCTTCTTGTCTGTCTCCCATCTTCGAGACACTAAATGCCATGGGATGCTCGCTGAGATCGATAATATAAATATTGGTTTTTGAATATATTTCAGCGTGTTCAAGACTGGTTGAGGTTGAAATACCTGCGGGTCCTGTCTCACCTGTCCTGCCCATGAAGAGATCAAGATCTACCTTTCCCTGATTATCTACGGCTCTCTGTGACTGTCTGAAACCATAACGAAAGACATAATCGCGGTCACCCGACTGTTGTCCATCCTTCGCCCAGCCATCATCCCCACGAAATGTGATGCCCTGATATTGAATCGCGTCTTTGATTTCAGCCACCACCATTTTTTCCTCCCTGGCGGGATATCGGCGCAGGAGAGCCTCAATATCTCTTACTTTGACTTTTCGCGCCGCCAGTGCTGAGGCACCACTACGGAAAGCAATACCTGACGAACCCTTTGCGTATGGTGTCACTTTAGGCATAACATCCTCCACATATAGCCGCTAAGCTATTTTAGTTTTAATCATTGCTAACCATTTTAGCAGATGCCTGCTTCACCTGCGCCAGCGCGGCTAATAATTGCTGTTGCGTGAAGGGTTTGCGCAGTACCGTGATATCCGGCAGCACGCTATCTGCTGTTTGGCGGATATCCTGGCCGGTAATCAGCAACGTTATCAGGTGCGAATTAATTTTTTTTGCCTCTGCGATAACCTCGGCACCACTGAGCTCTCCAGGTAACATCAAATCGCTTATCAGAATATGGATATCCGGTGATTTAGCCACCAGATCCAGAGCCTGACGGCTGCTTGCGGTATCTATGGTCAGAAAACCCGCCCGATGCAACTGCTCACAGAGGGTTTGCCGAACCCCCTCTTCATCTTCCAGAACCAGTACCAACTGATGTGATGGTTGTTGTGATGATGGCTGCACCGATTTCGGCTCGCTGACAGCAGGTGCAACAACCGGGGCGAGTAGTGAGCGCGGCAACTGCAGGCGCACCAAAGTGCCTTTTCCTGGTTCACTTTCCAGTTGCACACTGCCCCCAGACTGACGCATAAAACCATAGACGGTCGCCAGTCCCATGCCGCTCCCCTCCCCTATCCGTTTGGTGGTGAAAAAGGGCTCAAATACCTGTGATTTGATCTCCGGGCTAATCCCCTGGCCGTTATCAATCACCTCCATAACCACCGTCTCCTTCTCTCTGGCACAGTGATTATAGAGGCGGATCTTAATCTCGCCGGATTGACCCGCCAGGGCATCACGGGCATTGATCAGCAGATTGATGATGGCATGCTCTAACTGTCCGGCATCAATCCAGATATTCCACGGCTGCTCCTCCTCTATAACCAGAGAGATCGTGGCAGGCAGTAACTGTTGTAATAGCGGCTGTAAACTTTGCACCAGCGCTAATGGCGCGACCGTTTGTGGATGCAGGGGCTGTTTACGGGAAAAAACCAGTAAGCGCTGGGTCACCTGTACCCCGCGCTGAGCTGCCTTCAGTGCTCGCCCGATATGCTGTTCAACTGGCTGCCCCTTTATCTGTTCATGGCTTAACTCCAGACTACCGATGATAATAGCCAACACATTATTAAAATCATGGGCGATCCCCCCTGCCAGTTGCCCCACCGCTTTCATTTTCTGGCTGTGCAGCAGTTCCTTTTCCATAGCCTTTTGTCGGCTGCGATCCAGTATCACACTGGTCATACCAATATCCGCGATGGGACTAAAGCGCAGCTCCAGCACTTTGCCGCTATGAGTGACTATCTCCAGGGATTGCGGGTAACTGCTGTGAAACTTAACCTGCAAAGGGATATGGTAACGCTCAGGCATGGTCTGACACAGGGCCTTCAATACCTGTTGCCCGTTTAAACCGCGCTGCAGCAGGGTATCGGGCAGATCCAGTAAGCTGGCATATTGACTGTTCCACACCACCAGAGCACCACTGTTATCAAACAGAGCAAATCCATCACGCATGGTCTGAAAGGTGGTTTCCAGTTGGGTACTTTTTTCTTTAACCAGCTGTACAGACTGCTCCAGAGACACCATGTTACGGGCAAACACATTAAAGGCCCGGGCCAGATCGCCCAATTCATCATTTCCCACTAATGCCGGTATCGTTATCGCTTGTTTTTCTCCCCGGGATAAGCGGGTCATGGCCCCGGCAATGGCCGACAGGTTCGAACCTAAATTGCGATAGATATGCAATCCGGCAATGCCGATCACCACCAGGAAAGTAAAGGCAAACAGACAAATAAACATCATCAGCGAGTGAAGCCGGTTCTGTGCCTGCAGGGTCAGAATATCCATCTGCGAGGCAATCTTCTCCATCGCTAAATTGAGATCACCATTAACCATCTCCACCAGGGGTTTAATATAATAAGTGCCATAACGCATGGCGATCTGCGACTCATCCAACTCATTGCTTAAACTCACCACAGTTTGCAGGCATTGTCGCAACTGAGCGGTTTTAGAGTTGATAAGCGGGTGCCGGGCATTATCCGGCAGATCCTGGATCGCATCATGCAGTTGTAAAACTGCGACACCGGGGGCGTTGGCATGGGTGAGCACCGTGATCATTTTCTGGAGTTGGTTCAACAGCATAATATCCGGTTGAGCGATACCCTCACGTGCTTTGATTCTTTTAATGGTGCGCAAATAACTGGACGCCTGATATAACTCACTAAGAATGCGATTGTAGAGACGATGGCGCTGGTAACTGGCATCAAGCAGCCGGGTTACCGCCTTTTCCAGCATGACGCTTCGCTCTGTCAGGCGTTCAAGCAATGCCTTCTCATATTGCGATAACGAGGTTTCAGCCGGGCGGGCAAGGGAGAGGTTTAACGCCTGTTGGGTCTGTTTTAGCCGGGTGGATTCGCTGATATATTCCTGCGGGTCCATCACCTGGGAGAGACGAATTGCCGCCATCGCAAGATCGGCGGTATTGCGATTGAGTTCCACCACCGCAGACATCTCAGCCACGGTTTGCTTCTGCACTTTTTTTTGTAGTTGGTTTAAATGGTTAAAGGCCAACAGCGCTACGACACAAAGCAGCAGTGTGAGCGTTCCCCCCAATAAGGTAAACATCAGCAAGCGCCCGCGGGCACTCAGCACATAGCGATAGCGTCGGGATAAGTTGAACATACTGCGTCCTTACTAACTAATTGCCACCAAACAACCTTGTATAACAGTGCGTCGCTTTAACTTCGGAGCGGAATACTATAACAAGTGGCCTTGGTAACAGTATTACAAGAAATAAATTGGGATTGTCATAATCTGTTTACTCACACTTGCTCTAATCGAGAACAGGCCATAAGAAGTCGAGGCAGGTGATATGAGCACGCCCATTTTATCCATGAAAAACATCAGCAAAAAATTTGCTCAGTTCTACGCGCTCAAAGGGGTTTCCCTGACCG
>JBOFSC010000369.1:0-2164 GCA_051651345.1 Enterobacteriaceae bacterium | reverse complement strand
AACAAGATGAGTTGATGGGAACAGGAGCTCATTTTGCCAATCTGCTGGAAAATGAACATCTGTTGCAGCATTTCCATAACGCACCGCCAAAAGATTTTTCCGTCTCAATAGATCCCACCGGATTATTGTGGTTTTTAGCTGATTTTAATCTGCTTACCACCATGGAGCCCGAGGTGAAACGCCGTGTGCAGCAGTGGCCCCTGTATCGTTACTGGGGTAACTGGCTTATCTGGCACACCCGCTTTATTGGCAGTACCGTCAGTGAATATGCGCCCTTGCCCGGGCAGATCCCGCCAGCGGAACTGGCACAGCAGATCCAGCAGCAGGGCAGGGATAAGACTAAGCTGACCATTATCAAAGATCTCCCCTGTCAGTCACCGCTGCTCAGTGAGCAGGATAATGCTTACTCCGCTGAATTTACCCGCGCCTGTGAAGCCCTGGGGTTTATCAGTATGGAGGGGCAGGCACTGGCTTATGTACCGCTGGATTTTACCTCGATTGAGGAGTATCTGGGACGTATGTCGCGCAGCAGAAGAAAGGATATGCGGCGTAAATTAAAACTGCGTAGCGAATTGCGGGTGGAGATTGTGCCGACGGGAGATGCCTCTTTTCAGGACCCTGAGTGGTTGGCACAACTCTATCGCTATTTCCTTGCCGTCTATGAACAGAGCGACATCCATTTTGATCTGCTGACCGCACCCTTTTTTCAGCAGATATTGCAGGACCCGTACAGTCAGGGGCGTCTGTTTCTCTACTGGCATGGAGAGCAACTGGTGGGCTATAACCTCTGTTATGTCCATAAGGGGATTTTACTTGATAAGTATATCGGCATGGATTACCCCCTGGCGCGGCAGTATCAACTCTACTTTGTCAGTTGGTTTGAAAATCTGCAATATGCCCTCGATCATGGCTTGCGTTACTATGTGGCTGGCTGGACCGATCCGCAGGTAAAAGCGCAACTGGGTGCCAGCTTCACCTTTACCCGCCATCTGATCTGGGTAAGACATCCGCTGCGACGTCGAATAGTGCGGCGACTGGTCCCGCTATTTGAAGGAGATAGTCAGTGGCATCAGCAACATCAGTGACAACCGCACTCAGGCAACCTCTGATTCTCGATTTTGACCAGTCGGTGAGCGCGCTGGCATCGGCCCACACGCTTGATCTAAGTAGGTGGCAGGAGCAACTGCGCTTCTCCTGCTCTCATGGGCAGATGCAGGATTTTTCCCGCTGGCTGGAGCCGTTGCTGCCTGCACATTATGGCTGTGTGTTTCTCGGTAGCGGCGATTACCATCATCTCTCATTACTGCTACTGCAGCGTTTACCGGCAGATAAACCCATCCAGTTGATTATTTGTGATAATCATCCGGACAATATGCGTTATCCCTTAGGGATACATTGTGGCTCCTGGGTTTACTGGGCCAGCCATTTACCGCAGGTGAGCCGCATCCATGTCCTGGGGATCACCTCGGCAGATATTGGCTGGCGACATGCGGTGGAAAATCACTGGGGGCCCCTGCGTCGGGGTAAAATAACCTACTGGAGCTGTGGGGTTAATACCGGCTGGCTCAACTGGCTGGGGGCGCGCCACAGCAATCGTGCTTTTGCTGATGCGGACCAGTTGCTGCAGGCTTTTCTGGCACAATTGGGCCCAGAGCCGGTGTATCTCTCTATTGATAAAGATGTTCTCAGTAAAGAGGTAGTACAGACTAACTGGGATCAGGGTATTTTCCGCGAGCAGCATCTGCAGGCGTTGATCGCGGCCTGTTCGGGCAGAGTGGTCGGCGCGGATATTACCGGAGAGGTCTCCATCTATCACTACCGTAGTCGCCTGAAACGTTTTCTCAGCGCCTGTGATGGCCAGGAAACTCCTTCAGAGGCGCAAATCATCGCGTGGCAGCAGCAACAGAATCAGTTAAATCAGCGTTTGCTACAGGCGCTGGAGGGGGGATGGGGGGAGTAGCGGTTTAAGTTACCTGTGTTGCTGCGATTCTGGCGAATCACGTTATTCCATTAATTGATTAAGCGTTTATACGTAGGATCTTTAGGATCAACCAACTGATAACGATAGAAAAAAATGACGTATTTTTAGAAAAAAGAGTGGAAAGTGTGCTGTGATCATGATCAAATGATCATTCGCCAAAACAACCAACACAACCAACACAAC
>JBOFSC010000368.1:0-10278 GCA_051651345.1 Enterobacteriaceae bacterium | reverse complement strand
TACTGGCCTGTTCGCTTTTACTGATAATGAGAGTGAGCTGGCCTCCGTCATGGCGCACGAAATTTCCCACGTGACACAACGTCACCTGGCCCGGGCCATGGAAGCCCAGAAGCGGGCCGCTCCCCTGGTCTGGGCCGGGGCGATTGGTTCTATTCTGCTGTCGATGGCCAATCCTCAGGCAGGAATGGCGGCGCTCACCACCACGATGGCGGGGGGGGCACAAAATATGATCAGCTTTACCCAGAGCAACGAGCAGGAAGCGGATCGCATAGGTATGCGCGTGCTGGCCAGTGCTGGTTTCGACCCCAGAGGGATGCCTAATTTTATGCAGAAACTCCTCGACCAGAGCCGTTACTCTTCCAGACCGCCGGAGATCCTGCTGACGCACCCATTACCGGAAAGTCGCCTGGCGGATGCCCGTAACCGCGCCAATCAGTTCCCCCATAAGCTGGTCGCTTCATCGCAGGATTTTCTGCTGGCCAAAGTGCGGGTACTGACCATGTACAAAAATGGCGATCCCAAAGTACTTCATGACTGGCTTGAGCAACTGAGCCGCGGCAATGTCCGTGAGCAAAATGCCGCCCGCTATGGGCAGGCGATTCTCGCGCATAAACAGAAAAAAAATGATCTGGCGGCAACGACACTGCAGCCCCTGCTCAGTAAAGAGAGCAATAATGTCTGGTATCTGGATCTGATGACCGATATCGATCTCGATCGCCACCAGGCCGCCAAAGCTATCAGCCGACTGGAAGACGCGCTTAAAGGGGAGAGAAAAGATCCGGTGTTACAGATCAATCTGGCCAATGCTTATCTGGAGGCCAATCGTGCGGCAGATGCCAGTAAATTGCTGTACCGCTACACCTTCAACTATCCCGATGATATGAATGGCTGGGATCTGCTGACTAAAGCCAGTGCTATGCAAGGGTTGCGCAGCGAAGAGTTAGCCGCTCGCGCTGAGACTATGGCCCTGACAGGTAATCTGGACCAGGCGATACAGCTACTGGGCGATGCCAGTAAACAGGCAAAAATGGGCAGTTTAAATCAGGCCCGTTATGATGCCAGGCTCGATCAATTGCGCCAGCTGCAAAAACGCTTCTTGCCCATTGCCAAAAATTAACTGGCAACGATACACAACAGGACGGAAACCATGTCAACTGTAACGATTTATCATAACCCGCGCTGCTCTAAGAGCCGTGCCACCCTCGAACTGCTTAAACAACATCAAATCACGCCAGAGGTGGTGCTCTATCTGGAGCATCCCCCTTCGGCTAACACGTTGCAAACCCTGGTACAGCAGCTCGGTTTTCACTCCGCCAGCCAGCTACTGCGCACCGGAGAGGATCTCTATCGGGAGCTTAAGCTTAACCGCCCTGATATCAGCGAACAGGAGTTGCTACAGGCCATGGCACAGCATCCGCGCCTGATTGAGAGACCTATTGTGGTGTGTGAAGGTGAAGCCAGGCTGGGTCGCCCGCCGGAGAATGTACTGGAGATTTTACCGGACGCGTAACTATCTCATCGCAGGAAAAACGATAGGATTACTCACACATCCAGAATCTCTTTCACAAAAGGAATCGTCAGCTTGCGCTGGGCCCGGATCGAGGCACGGTCCAGTTGGTCCAGCACCTTAAACAGATTGCGCATCTGCCTGTCCAGACGCTTGATTAAAAACCGTCCAACATCTTCCGGCAGCTCAAAACCGCGCAGGCGGGCTCTGAGCTGCAGGGCGACTATTTTTTCCTGATCTGAGAGAGGATAGAGGCGATACACCTGCCCCCACTCCAGACGGGACACCAGATCCGGTAACTTGAGAGATAGCTGACGTGGCGCCCTGTCACCGCTGATCAGAAGACGGCAGGTACCCCGGTCAATAATGCGATTGTAGAGATTAAATAGGGCCAGTTCCCAGGCGCTCTGCCCGGCAATAGCCTCAATATTATCGATACAGAGCAGAGAGAGGTGTTCCATGCCCTCCAGCACCTCCGGTGTGAAGGCACGATATTTCTCCAGAGGCACATAACCCACCGCCTGGCCGCGATGAGAAAGTGCGGAGCAGGCCGCATGGAGCAAATGGCTGCGCCCGCCTCCGCTCACTGACCACAAGTAGAGACAACTCTCTTGTGGCTGCTCCAGCGCTGTCTGAATCGCCGCAAGCAAAGCCCCATTTCTGCCTGGGTAGAAACTGTCAAAGGTTTCATCATCAGGCAGATAGATAGGCAGTGTTAGCTGAGCTGGCTTATTCAGAAGCACCTCGCAATCATTATCAAGTCCCGCAGCAATATTTGGTATCGTCAAATATTACTGTGACTTGTCTCCGGATACAAATTGTATCCCCCGAAATAGCAGACTCATCCCAATTCCCACCACGGTAGCCAGGGCCATTCCCTTTAACTCCACCGCGCCAAAATGCAGTTTGGCACCACTAACACCGATAATAAGGATCACCGATGACAGGATCAGGTTCTGCGGCTTATTGTAATCGACTTTAGACTCCGTCAGTACCCGAATACCGGAAGAGGCGATAACCCCATACAGCAGCAGCGACACGCCGCCCATCACCGGTATGGGAATCGCCTGAATAGCAGCAGCCAACTTACCCACGCAGGAGAGCAGGATCGCCAGCAGCGCCGCCCCACCGATAACCCAGGTGCTGTAGACTTTGGTGATCGCCATCACACCAATATTTTCACCGTAGGTGGTATTGGGTGTCGAACCAAAGAAGCCGGACAGGATGGTGGACAGGCCATTGGCAAACATCGAGCGGTGCAGACCAGGATCGCGCAGCAGGTCGCGCTGCACAATATTGGCGGTCACCACCAGATGGCCCACATGCTCTGCGATCACCACCAGCACGGCAGGCAGAATGGTTAAAATCGCCACCCAGTCAAACCGGGGGCTATAAAAGGTGGATAAAGCAAACCAGTGGGCATCACGAATCAGATGGATATCGACCATCCCCAGGAAAAAAGAGAGGGTATAGCCAACCAGCACACCGATCAAAATGGGGATAATGGCCAAAAAGCCGCGAAACAGGACCGAAGAGAGAACGGTTACCCCTAATGTGACCAGGGAAACGGTCACGGTGGTCATATCCGCCTTGCTGCCTTCTGCGGGCAGTAAACCTGCCATATTTGCCGCCACACCCGCCAGCTCCAGACCGATAACCGCTTTTTTTACCAGCAGTCCCACCAGACAGAACAGGATGCCACTGACAATAAAGCCCCCTAACGCCACCTCATACCCTTGCGGTAACAGCAACAGCACGGGTGAGATAAAGGCAAAGCTCGAGCCCAAATAGGCCGGAATCCGCCCCTTGCAGATATAGAGGTAGAGGAGTGTTCCTATCCCATTGAATAACAAAATGGTAGAAGGATTGATTTTAAACAGTATCGGTACCAGTACGGTGGCGCCGAACATGGCGAACAGATGCTGTACGCTTAACGGTATGGTCTGCAATAACGGGAGGCGTTCATCAACCTCAATAATGCGCTGAGTCATCAATAGAACCCACTGAAATTACTTGGTGCCAAAAATTTTATCGCCCGCATCACCCAATCCGGGGACGATATAAGCATCTTCATTCAAATGGCTGTCGATGGCAGCAGTATAGAGCTCCACATCCGGGTGGGCTTTTTCCAGTACCGCAATACCTTCAGGAGCCGCTACCAGCACCAGCACTTTGATTGCCTTACAACCTGCTTTTTTCAGCAGATCAATGGTCGAGACCATCGACCCCCCGGTCGCCAGCATCGGGTCTACCACCAGCGCCATCCGCTCATCAATATTGGAAGCCAGCTTCTGGAAGTAGGGTACCGGCTCCAGGGTCTCCTCGTTACGATACATCCCCACCACGCTGATACGGGCACTGGGAATGTTCTCCAACACCCCTTCCATCATCCCCAGCCCTGCTCGCAGAATAGGCACCACGGTAATCTTTTTACCCTTAATACGCTGGATCTCCACCGGCCCACACCATCCTTCGATAGTGACGCTCTCCGTTGCCAGGTCCGCCGTGGCCTCATAAGTCAACAGACTACCCACTTCCGAGGCCAGCTCACGAAAACGTTTTGTGCTGATATCGTGTTCACGCATTAAACCTAATTTGTGCTGCACTAACGGGTGCTTCACCTCTACGATCTTCATTCTTTTTCTCCTGTGCGCCTCTGCATTTCGTACTGTGGGCGATAAAACAAAATCGCAGGATTATAACCCAAACTTACAGAAAAGAGATAACAGAACCGGAGATAACACGCTAATATTGATAGTGATAAGGATTCGCACTCAGAAAGTTTGCATCTCTGTAGCAGCCATAATAGTCTGTTATCCTGGAATTTATCGAGGAGTTACCTGAAGATGAACGAACGATCTCACGAGTCCCGTTCCAGTCACGATAAAGGAATCAAGTTGCGCCCTCTGGAGCGGGACGACCTTAGCTTTGTCCATCAACTGGATAATAATGCCAGCGTGATGCGTTACTGGTTCGAGGAGCCCTATGAAGCTTTTGTCGAACTGACCGAACTCTATGATAAACATATCCATGACCAGTCGGAACGTCGATTTATCATCGAACATGACTCCATTAAGGTGGGTCTGGTGGAGTTAGTGGATATCGACCATATTCACCGCCGCGCCGAATTTCAGATCATCATTGCGCCCGCTTATCAGGGACGCGGCCATGCCAGCGCTGCCGCCAAACTGGCCATGGAGTATGGTTTTTCGGTACTCAATCTCTATAAGCTCTATTTGCTGGCGGATAAAGAGAATCAGGCCGCCCTGCATATTTACAGCAAACTGGGTTTTGAAATTGAGGGCGAGCTGATACACGAGTTTTTTGTCAACGGACAGTATCGTAATGCTATCCGTATGTGTATCTTTCAGCATCAATATCTGGCGCACCAGCAAAAAGAGTAAGCCTTAATCTAAATGACTTTTCATAGTAGTATTCCACATTAGGCTGGGGGCAGGTGGAAACGGCCCCTCGCTTTAGTCGTTCTTTTCATTTACTATTGACGCAAAATATATCTCGCTATACATGGTTGTATGAGTTCCCATAATCAGGAAAATCTGGGCCGTCTGTTTGCCCGTTACACTATTCCCGCCGTACTGGCTATGCTGGTGATCAGTGCCTATCAGGTCGCTGATGGTATTATTATTGGTCATTTTATCGGTACGGATGGTCTTGCCGCCATCAGTCTGGTCTGGCCCTGGTTTAGTGTACCCATGGGATTTGGCTTGATGATCGGCATGGGGATCGGCACAGTGACCTCTATTGCCAGGGGCGCAGGCCGTTATGCTGAAGCCAATCGTGCTATCGGTCAGCTCTATTTTTGGTTACTGATCCCCGGCTCCCTGATGGGGGCGTTGCTCTATCTGCTGGCACCAACCCTGGTTGGCTTGCAGGGGGCCAGCGGCAAAAGTGCGCAATACAGCATCGAATATATCCGCATTATCGGTCTCTGCTGCCCTCTGATGATCGGCAGTATGGCGACCCCTTTTCTGATCCGTAATCTCAACGCACCCAAACTATCGACTCTGTTTATGAGCTTTGGCGCGCTGTTTAATATTGTCCTGGTCTATATTTTTACCGTCTATTTGCACTGGGAGATGCGTGGCGTAGCCATTGCCATGATCATTGCCGAGAGCAGTGCCGCCATTTTAGGTCTCTGTTATGTCTACAGTAAACGGAGCCAGGTGCATCTGACCTTGCGGGATTACCTGCCGGACTGGAAACTGAACCGCAATATTGCTATGAACGGTGCTTCCAGCCTGTTTATGTATGCTTATCTGGGGTTTGTGGCACTGCTGCACCAGATCATGCTGCTTAAGTATGGCAATACCGAATGGATAGCCGCCTATGCGGTGATCGGCTATCTGCTGACCCTGTACTATCTGCTGGTAGAGGGGATTGCTAATGGGATGCAGCCCATTATCAGTTATCAATATGGTGCTAAGGCGTATCAGACGGTACGCAAAGTCCTGTTAATGGCCCTATCATGGGGGATCGGAATCGGTATCCTGTTCACCCTACTTCTGCTGTGGCTGCCCCATAGTTTCTCTGCCATTTTTATTGAGGCGGGTTCGTCGCTGCATCAAAAGACCAGCTATGCCATCCGTCTCAATCTGTTTGCGCTGTTTCTGGAAGGGCTGTTCGTTATCGGAGCCGCCTTTCTGCAGGCCCTGAATCAGGGCAGGCAGGCGCTCTATATCACGGTCGGTAATATGCTGATTCAGGTACCTTTCCTGCTGACCATTCCGCTCTATTTTGAGCTGACCGGAGTCTGGTTAGCCATGCCGATTTCTAACCTGATCCTGATGATCTATGTGGTCAGGCTATTGCGCCAGCGATTGCGTGTGCTGAAGCAGCAGGCGGCAAGCGTGCCTGGCGGTGTTAAGCGATTTACATCTCCGGTGTAACGTTGGCATGTCGCGGTTGCACAGGCAGTGCAGAACGCCACTGCTGCGCCTGCGCCGGGGAATCCACCATGATATAGTCCGCCCCTAACGATGCCGCCTGCTGATAGGTTTGTCGGCTATCAATGCCAATCAACAATACCTTAGAGAAAGGTGTCTGTTTAAAACAGCGCATCGCTTGTCTGTCCCACACCATATTCACCATCGAACGCCCCTCTCCCAGGGTCATTTTTTCAATCAGCTCGACTTTTCTGTTGAGCTCAAAGGCATACAGCGTCTGTTTTGTCGCTGGAGACAAGATACACTGCCGTGACAATAACGCCTGGGCTAATGCTTCGCGAGTCAGATCCCGATCGACAAATTGCTCCAGCGCTGCAGGCAGGGCCGTCAGATAGCGCTTCTCCGTGGAATAGATCACTACACGCTGCCTCTGGTTGCCAATGGCTGTATACAACGCCTTTGCCATCACTGCCGGATCGGCATCAGGGCTTTTGATATCGATAAAAAAAGTCATCTCCGGAAATTGAGCCAGCACCTGGGTTAATGTGGGGATCGTGACGCCTTTGGCCCGCCAGGGATACCCCTGCTCCCGGCCAAATTGATAAGCGGCATCCAGTCGCGCCAGTTCAGCATAGGTATACCGCGAAATTTGACCTTGTCCATTGGTCAGGCTGTTCAGATCCACGGGACGATATAACACCACCACCTGATCTTGACTAAGCTGTACCGAGATCCAAATAATATCCGCTTTATTTTCAATGGCCTTTCTGATAGCCAGTAGGGTATTTTCCGGATAATCTGCCGTTCCCCCACGATGGGCGACAGTGAGGGGTACGGCATAAACAGCCGCAACGAAACAGGTGAGCAGTATCAACACAACAGCACAGATTTTTTTCATATCATGACCCCCACATCAGGCCATTAACGCCAAAGGAATAGTGTATCACCATTTATACACAATATTTAATCATATTAATAAAAATAAATATCACGCCAACTAAATATTATTGCGCCCTGCTTCTTCTGCTGCAGGCTGCTCAATCCAGATGTTGCGTTGTGTTTATGTCAGTCTCCCTTTAAGATGAAAGGTAATTAACTGACTTTATACGGAACTGTGCGCTGACTATGTATTATGGCTTTGATATGGGTGGTTCAAAAATTGAACTGGCCGTTTTCGACTCTCAACTTAACCCATTGTGGCAAAAGCGTTTACCTACCCCACGTGATGACTACGATGCGCTGTTAAACACGTTTGTCACCCTGGCACAAGAAGCAGATAGCCATTTTGGCGCTCAGGGGCAGATCGGTATTGGTGTCCCCGGTATTCCTGATCAGGTCAGTGGCACGGTTTTTACCACTAACGTGCCCGCCACCCGTGGCAAACCTTTTATCGCAGATTTACAGCGGCTGTTGCAACGCCCGGTGAAAATCAATAATGATGCCAACTGCTTCGCCCTCTCTGAGGCCTGGCATGAAGAGTTTCGCCATTACAGCCCAATTCTGGGGGTGATTCTCGGTACCGGGCTTGGTGGCGGTCTGGTGGTCGAGGGCAAATCGGTAATGGGCCTCAACACCATTGCCGGAGAGATTGGTCATTTACGTCTGACTCTGGATGCGCTGGATATTCTGGGTGCGGATATCCCCCGCGTGCCTTGCGGTTGCGGTAAGAGTGGCTGTTTTGAAGGCTACCTCTCAGGTCGCGGATTCGAGTGGCTCTATCACCACTTTAGTGGGCAATCTCTCTCCGCCAGCGCCATTATTGAACGCTATCGCCAGGGTGAGACCGAGGCAAGAGAACATGTTCAGCGCTATATTCAGTTGCTGGCGGTCTATATGGGGGCCATGTTGACCCTGTTTGATCCACAACTGGTGGTAATCGGTGGTGGTTTATCCAATTTTGATGAACTCTATACGCTGTTACCGGCACAGTTGCCGCCTTATCTCTATTCGGTGGCCCGGCTACCGCGCTTTGAAAAGGCGCGCTATGGCGATGCCGGAGGCGCCCGCGGTGCGGCACTACTAAATATGACGCAATAATCCGCAGAAGAGGTATTCTTTTAACAGACGCGATTGTCGCAATAGCATGCGCAACCACAGTGACTATTCGGAGCCATTATGGGCCAGGATAAACTCTACATAGAGAAAGAACTTAGCTGGTTATCATTCAATGAACGGGTATTGCAGGAAGCTGCAGATAAAAGCAACCCCTTGATTGAACGCATGCGTTTTCTCGGCATCTACTCCAGTAATCTGGATGAGTTTTATAAAGTGCGTTTTGCCGATGTAAAAAGACGCATTCTGATCAGTGAGGAGCAGGGTTCGGCCTCTGCTTCGCGCCATCTGCTGAAAAAGATTCAGGGGCGGGTGCTGAAGGCCGATCAGGAGTTTGACTCTCTGTACAATGACCTGTTGCTGGAAATGGCGCGAAATCAGATCTTTCTGGTCAATGAACGCCAGGTCTCTGAAGCGCAACAGATCTGGCTGAAGGCCTTCTTTAAAAACTATCTGCGCCCCTTTATCACCCCGATCATGATCAGCGATGATATTAATCTTATCCAGTTCCTGAAAGATGATTACACCTATCTGGTGGTGGAGATTGTGCTGGGAGAAGAGCGTACCTATGCGCTGCTGGAGATCCCGGCAGACAGGGTGCCGCGTTTTATCACCCTGCCCCCGGAGTCGCCGCGCAGAAGAAAGCCATTGATATTGCTTGATAATATTTTACGCTTCTGTCTGGATGAAATCTTCAGCGGTCTGTTTGACTACGATGAGCTCAACGCCTACTCCATGAAGATGACCCGGGATGCCGAGTATGACCTGATCACGGAGATGGAGTCGAGCCTGCTTGAGGTGATGTCCTCCAGCCTGAAGCAGCGTCTGAGTGCAGAGCCCGTTCGCCTGGTTTATCAGCGTGATATGCCGGATGCGGCGGTGGAGATGTTAAAAGATAAATTTACTATCTCCTCTTATGACTCGGTGATCCCCGGCGGACGTTATCACAACTTTAAGGATTTCATTAAATTCCCTAATATTGGCAAGGCTAATCTGCTCAATCCCCCTATTCCGCGCCTGCGCCATGGGCAATTTATTAATTTTCGTAACGGATTTGATGCCATCCGGGATCGGGATGTTCTGCTCTACTATCCCTACCACACGTTTGAGCATGTTCTGGAGCTGCTGCGCCAGGCCTCCTTCGATCCCAATGTATTGGCGATCAAGATCAATATTTATCGGGTGGCGAAAGAGTCGCGCATTATTGATTCCGTGATCCACGCAGCCCATAACGGTAAGAAAGTGACAGTGGTGGTTGAGCTGCAGGCGCGCTTTGATGAAGAGGCCAATATTCACTGGGCCAAACGCCTGACCGAAGCCGGTGTGCAAGTGATATTCTCCGCGCCGGGTTTAAAAATCCACGCCAAGCTATTTCTGATCGCTCGTAAAGAGGGCAGCAGTGTGATCCGCTATGCCCATATCGGTACGGGTAACTTTAACGAAAAAACCGCCCGCCTCTATACGGACTTTTCGCTGCTGACGGCGGATCCGCGCATCACCAATGAAGTGCGACGTGTGTTTAACTTTATCGAAAACCCCTATCGACCGGTCAGCTTTGAACACCTGCTGGTCTCACCGCAAAACAGCCGCATCATGCTGTATGAGTTGATCGACCGTGAAATCAGCCATGCTCAGGCTGGCCTCCCCGCCAGTATCTTACTGAAACTGAACAATCTGGTGGATAAGGGGCTGATCGATCGCCTCTATACTGCCTCTGCCGCCGGGGTGAAGATTCGTCTTATTGTGCGCGGTATGTGTGCTCTGATCCCACAACTCCCTGGCGTCAGTGACAATATTCGTGCTATCAGCATTATC
>JBOFSC010000367.1:0-2055 GCA_051651345.1 Enterobacteriaceae bacterium | reverse complement strand
GATCAGAAAAGTATGTTGCTATCGTTAGGTCTTAGTATTTACCCTGTAATGAATTAAAGGTACATCAATGTGTTATGAGCTTAAGTACCTACATATGAGTAAAGTGTACAAGACGTAGCTCATCAAGGATGACCTCTTGAATTCGCTCTTCACGACTCCCTCTGGCAAGCTCTTCCGGGAACTCAGAGGCTGTGATAATCAGCTCTCGGAGCAAAGGAGTGACCTGAAATATACCGCACGCATTAGGTAAATCGGCCCTGGCCAAAGGTTCAATAAATAATGTTCTGACCTCAACCGTACCGACAGATACCAAACTATGAGGAATACCTGCTGGAATCCAAAGGCCCCGTGATGGAGGAACTATCCAGTAATCGCTGTCAGCGTAGACTTGGATAACCCCTGTAATTATGTGTAATAACTGGCTCACCTGGTGCGAATGCACCGGCTCCTTTATCCCATGCTGATAAGTATGTTTGACAGATTTTATGGATCCACAGAGCGATTCTGTTTGAAAAAACATTTTAACCATCCCCTGGTAATATAGCCAGCCATCAACAGAAAGTTAAATAAATATTAAAATAAAGTGAAAAACTATTGTTGTCAAGTACGGCCAACCAGGGGCTTTCTGCTTACTCCCCACCCTCAAATCGCAATCGGCGCTTTAATCAGCGGATGGGGATCGTAGCCCGTTATAGCAAAATCCTCGAACTGGTACTCAAACAGTGAGGCCGGGCGGCGCGCAATGGTCAGTTGTGGCAGGGGACGCGGTTCACGACTCAGTTGTAGCTCTGCCTGCTGCAGGTGGTTGTTGTACAGGTGAACATCCCCACCAGTCCAGATAAAATCACCCACCTCTAAATCACTCTGTTGTGCCACCATATGGGTCAACAGCGCATAGCTGGCGATGTTAAAGGGCACGCCGAGGAACAGATCACAAGAGCGCTGATACAACTGGCAGGAGAGACGTCCGTTAGCCACATAGAACTGAAACAGTGCATGACAGGGGGCCAGCGCCATCAGATCCAGTTCGCCCACATTCCATGCGGAGACGATCAGACGCCGTGAGTCGGGATTACTGCGCAGCTGCTGCATCAGGGTGCTGATCTGATCGATCTGTTTCCCCTCACCCGCGCCCCAGGCGCGCCACTGTTTACCGTAAATCGCCCCCAGAGAGCCCTGCTCATCCGCCCACTCGTCCCAGATAGTGACGTTGTGTTCATGCAGATAAGCCAGGTTGGTATCGCCATTGAGGAACCATAACAATTCATAAATAATAGAGCGCAGATGACAGTGCTTGGTGGTCACCAGCGGAAAACCCTCGCTCAGGTCAAAACGCATCTGGTGACCAAAAATAGAGCGTGTCCCTGTACCGGTGCGGTCGCCTTTGTCCGCGCCCTGCTCCAGTACCGTACGCATCAGTTGCAAATATTGTTTCATGTTACCTCGTTTTTACCCGATGGTAAGACCAGTAGATAATGAGCGCACCGATAATCACCATCGGCAAAGAGAGCATCTGCCCCATACTGATCGCCCCATGCAAAAATAGTCCCAGTTGCTCATCCGGTTCACGACAAAATTCCACCAGATAACGGAAGCAACCGTAGAAAAATAGAAACAGCCCGGAAACCGCCCCCATCGGACGGGGGCGACGGATAAACAGATTGAGGATGATAAACAGCACTACCCCTTCCAGCACCATTTCATACAATTGCGATGCATGTCGCGGCAGCATATGGTACTGCTCGTAAAAAGAGAGCCACTCAGGATGATTTAACAAATACTCTTTATCCGCGATATCGGCACTGGGAAACATCATGGCCCAACGGAAATCCGTCACCCTGCCCCAAAGTTCACCGTTAATAAAATTACCCAGACGCCCCATTCCCAGACCAAAAGGAATCAGCGGTGCCATAAAATCGGCCACCTGGAAGAAGTGAGTACGGGTACGGTGTGCAAACCAGAACATCGCTGCGATCACACCCAGCAGACCGCCGTGAAATGACATGCCGCCTTCCCAGACCCGGAACAGATACATCGGGTCCTGCAGAAACAGGG
>JBOFSC010000366.1:0-1199 GCA_051651345.1 Enterobacteriaceae bacterium | reverse complement strand
AATAGGGCAGGATTTCCAACTGCGCCATTGAACCGCCAGGCCAGGCATTACCGGTATCATAGACGATAGCATGACCATTGCGCTCAATAACCATGGACAGGCCGTGCCCCACATCCAGCATGGTGACGCGCCACACAGGATCAGCGCTACGCCAGCGGGGCCAGAGCAATAACAGCATCACGCTGAGCAGGCTCAAAGTCTGGCTGCGCCACCACTGCAGACGCAGCGCGGGTATTAACAGCCATCCGCTCAGGGCCAGGGGTAACAGCAGTTGCGACACCGAGTACCAGCCTTTGGCAAACCAGGGCAGAGGATAAAACGTCAGTTGCAACGTTAAATCAGCCAGCCACCATAACGCCGCGCCCAGTACCGGTATGGCGTTACTCATCAGGGCCAGCAAAATCAGCGGCACACAGAGCAGTGACACCAGAGGAACTGCCCATAAATTCGCAATCAAGGCACCGCCACTCACCCCCTGAAACAGTAATACCTGCAGGGGGGCCAGTAACAGAAAAATACCAGTCTGCAGATGCAGCCAGCGCAGTGGCAACCACCTCAACCCTTTCTGTAGTGCATGGGGCAGAGGCAGCCACTGATACCAGAAGATCAAGCCCGCCACGGCACCACAGGAGAGCCAAAAGCTATCTGACAACAGACAAAAAGGGTCCACAAGCAGCAAAACGGCGATGCCTCGTAGCCACAGTTGCCAGGCACTATAATTGGTACCGCTCAGGCGCATCAGGCTCCAGAAGAGCAGAGCCATCCCGGCCCGCAGCGCCGGAGGATTGGCCCCTGATAACCAGACATAGCCCCAGCCCATCAACAGGCTGCCCAACAAGGGCAACAGCGGTGTCATAAACTTTTGCGGTAAACAGCCCTGCAGCAGGCGCAACAGAGACCAACCAAACAGCGCTGCCAGTGAAATATGCAGCCCGGAAATCGCCATCAGATGCGCAGTGCCGGTTTGTTGTAACAACACCCTGTGGGGTTCGCTCATCAGTGAACGCTCCCCCATGGCCAGGGCCCAGATCACATCCTGCATAGGAAGTGGGACCAGATTCGCTGCGATCCCATTTGCCCAGCGTTGGCGCCAACTGATGTCTCTGGTCTGTTGCCTGGTGCTCAGCACTTTCCCGGTCAACACCTGACCCTGGGCGATACTCCAGCGCTGCCTGTCGAAGCCACCTTCATTTAAGCGA
>JBOFSC010000365.1:0-2448 GCA_051651345.1 Enterobacteriaceae bacterium | reverse complement strand
AAAAACCTCACCTTTTTCTGTCTCAGGAGCTCTGTCAGCAATACTGTACAGTTATAGAAACAGTTTATGTAAGCGTAAATTGACGCTATTACAGAAATCCTCTACTCTGCGGCCAGCTAAAAACAAGTAAAAATGGTGTCATTATTCTTTGAATCATGGCGCTTTGGATCATTGAGGTTCAGGTGAAAAACAGAGTTTTAGGCAGTACTTTTATCGTTGCCGGTACCACCATCGGCGCAGGTATGCTGGCAATGCCGTTGGCAACCGCTGGGGTAGGTTTTGGGGTAACCCTGTTGCTTTTGTGCAGTTTGTGGGCGGTGATGTGTTATACCGCCCTGTTGATGATTGAAGTTTATCAGTATCAACCCGCCTGTACCGGATTGGGTACGCTGGCCCGTATCTATCTGGGCAAACCTGGACAGTGGTTAGTGGGTGTGAGTATGCTCTTTTTACTCTATGCCCTGACCGCCGCCTATATCAGTGGCGCTGGTGAACTGTTGATAACCTCTATCAACAGTGGGTTGCAACTGGAGTTGGCCGTTGGCTGGGGGCCATTACTGTTCACCCTGATTGGTGGGCTGGTCGTCTGTATCGGCACCCACTCGGTGGATATTATCAATCGTATTCTTTTTACCAGTAAAATTGTGGTTCTGTTGCTGGTGCTGACTTTGCTGTTTTTCCATGTGCGTCAGAGTAACCTGCTCACCCTGCCGCCAGAGCAGGGCTTAATTCTCTCTGCCATTCCGCTGGTATTTACCTCATTTGGTTTTCACGGCAGTATTCCGAGCGTGGTCAGCTATCTGGGCGGGAATGTCGCTAAGCTGCGGCGGGTGTTTATCTGGGGCAGCGCGATTCCCCTGATCGCTTATATTCTGTGGCAAATTGCCACCCTGGGTTCTATCCACTCCTCCACCTTTACCCAGATTCTGGCACAACATGCGGGGCTGAGCGGGCTGATGTTTGCGGTGAAAGAGGTTATCGGCTCATCCTATACCGAACTGGCGCTCAATCTGTTTGCCGATCTGGCCCTGGCAACCTCTTTTCTCGGTGTGACCCTCGGTTTGTTTGATTATCTGGCCGATCTGTTTAAGCGCAGTAATAGTATCGCAGGTCGGGCACAAACGGGGCTGCTTACCTTTACGCCGCCCCTGCTGTTCGCCCTGTTCTATCCCAGAGGGTTTGTGCTGGCACTGGGTTATGCCGCTGTCGCGCTCACGGTGCTGGCCCTGTTACTGCCAGGGCTGTTAGCATGGCGTACCCGTCTGCGCCATGGCAGCAATCGTACACCGGCAACTTACCGCGTTGCTGGCGGCACTCCCCTGTTGTTATTGGTATTCGCTGTAGGGGGGCTGATTATCGCTATTCAGTTTGCCATTGTAGCCCAATGGCTGCCTGCGGTGGGATGATCTCTTTCGAATAGCTAAGCGCTGCCCGATGCAGCGCTACATAATTTTCTGTAAGCTAAAGGCCAATAAAAAACCCACCACCGTAATGATACCGGCAAAATCATGGGTTTTCTCGAAAGCTTCCGGAATCATGGTATCCACGATCATCGCCAGAATCGCCCCGGCAGCAATAGCCATCACCAGGGAAACCGTACCCAATGAAACTCCCTGGAAAAACAGATAACCCGCCATGGAAGCCAACGCACACATAATGGCAATCGTGCCCCAGATAGCAAAAATGGACTGACGACTGCGGCCTGCTTTTTTCATGCCGACGGTACTGGAGAGCCCTTCCGGAATATTGGAGATAAAGATAGCAGCCACGGCCACCACACTGACCACGCCCCCTTCAATCATCCCCAGACCGATAACGATCGATTCGGGGATGCCATCGATCAGGGCACCGATGGCAATGGCAGTACCACTGCCGCCACCATTTTGCATCTCTGTAGCCTGGTGATCTCCGGAGCGCTTACGGTGCTTCGCCCCATACCGAGAGACCAGATAGTTGGCACCAGTATAGATAATAGCACCGGCAACAAAGCCGAAGCCTGTGGCGGCAAAACCGCCTTTCTCATAGGCTTCATTCATCAGTTCAAAAGAGAGTGCCGCGATCAGGACCCCACTGCCAAAAGCCATAATGGCAGCGACCAGTCGTTCAGAGAGTGGCAAATAATAGCCTACCAGAGAGCCCTGCAGCAGCGCGCCACCGGCCACACCGCCCCAAATCCCGGCCCATACCCAGAGTTCCATAGCATCTCCTGTTTTTTAGCAATGATCAGCATTATGAGCTTAGCTATTACAGCCAGAAGCGCCATTAATCCGGGTTTTCCTCATGCAGCCACTGCAGCAGACGCTGACGGCTTAATTTAATGCCGCCCTGCTGCAGTGCCGGAGGGAAGGAGAGATAACGTATCGGACGTTGATAAGGAGCCAGTTGTGGTGTCAGCCACTGCGCCAGAGCCTGCCAGCTAAGAGTGCTCTCTTTATCCACCACCGCCAC
>JBOFSC010000364.1:0-4072 GCA_051651345.1 Enterobacteriaceae bacterium | reverse complement strand
GGCGCTACCCCAGGAGACTATCAGTTCCCTGAAACTGGGCTCTGGCCCGTCAGCTCTGCGACATCCCCAGGGGGAGGATGCAGCATAATCTAATCCTTTGGCAATGGCTTCAAGAGATTGCTCTGCTTGCCAAATTCCGTCCTCGCGCATCAATAAAAAGTCATACAAGCGCTGGAGGTCTTCATCCGCTTCCAGAGTAAAGCGAATCTGGCGACTCACTTCGTCTTCCCCTGGGCCACACTCAACTTAGTTGCCAAAGTCGATAGCACCTCAGTCGCAGTACGATACTCTCCACTTTCCTTAGCCTTGTTACGCGAGTTCATTGCCCGTTGAATAAATAATTCATGAGATTGACGGTATTCGATCTGTTTTTTTACCGCTTCCTCAATAAAATTGGATAAGGATTCGCCTTGATGTAATGCTGCCTCTGCGGCACTTCTCAGTTCAGGGCTAACACGTAGTGAGGGTAAGGTTGCCGTTTTCATCATGATCTCTCTTGAACTAAAGGCTAATGCGTTGCATATGTAATGCAATATAGCATATAGAGCACAAAACGACCATCGCAATTTTAACTCACCACTTTGCGCAACTCTGTCACCGGGATACCGCCGATTCCCCAGTTATCTGTATCAACCTCATCGATCACAACCACCGTGGTTTTGGGATTCTTATTCAGAACATCCACCAGCAGTTGTGTTACCCCTTCAATTAACTGGCGCTTCTGCTCCGCTGTGGCGCCCTCTTTGGTGATTTTAATATTGACATAAGGCATAGCAATCTCCTTTGGTGAAACAGGCTTGGCCTGTTCCCCTTAAGCGCAGGCAGCAATGATCTTCACTTCCATCTTGTATCCGGGATTCATCAATCCGGCATGGACGGTGCAGCGAACCGGTGCATGCTGAGACACCACCCAGTTATCCCAGGCCACATTCATTGCCGCAAAATCGTTTTTGTCAGCTAAAAAGATAGTGACATCCAGCAGTTGCGTTTTATCACTGCCTGCACGGGCTAAAATGGTATCAATCGCCTGTAACACATTTTCCATCTGTGCCTGGGCTCCTTCACTCAAGTTTTCCGGCACACCGGTGTAGTAAAGTGTCTGGTTGTGGATCACAGCTTCTGACCAGCGCTGCTCAGGATCGAGTCTACGGATTGACATGGTTGACCTCTTGATAAATCACTTTGTTTAATAAATACAACGACTGCTGCAGATTAACATATCTCAGGGCCTTGAATAAAATTATCTCCGCTCAGAAAAACAGCGATCTCGCTCACGGTAACATCTTGAAATAACAATCACATTAAGGTATGTTCATACCGTTTAAACATTTTGTGTTAATTAATAATTTTTGGTGAAAAAGGATTTGGCATGAAGCAAAAAATAATGATTGCTGCGCTGGGCAGCATGATATTCGCTTTACCCGCCCAGGCCCAAAATATGGTGGGTATTTATGTAAAAGCCAAGCTGGGGGTAAGTGTACAGAAACAGTCGGGTCATAATGATACTTCCAAACACAGGATTGGTATCGACAGCAAAAACAAGAGCGTTGTCGCTGCTGGTCTTAGTGTTGGTTATGATCTGGCGCAGGTAACGCAATTCCCGATTCGTGTTGAGTATGAATATACCTGGCGCGGTAATGGTAAAATATCCGAGAACAAGCAAATTGCGGGTACCACCTATCACAATAAGAGTGAAGTCAGAACCCAAACCCATATGACGAATGCACTATACGACTTTGACCTTGGTTCCGGCTTCCGTCCTTATGTGCAGGCAGGTATTGGTATTGCTCATCACAAATATAATGGCGATGTTACCGCTACACTCGATGGGGCTGGCGTCAGCGGTGATGATATTCGATTTGCCTGGGGCGTTGGCGCTGGCGTAGCCTACCAGATTACGCCTGCCTGGTCTGTCGATGTGGGTTACCGCTACCTGGATGCAGGAAAAATCTCTGTACGCGGTTTACTCAATGACTATAGCATGAAAGCTAAGTATCACGATTTTATGGCAGGTGTTCGCTACAGTTTCTAGTAATGGGTTAATCCCTGCTCTCTCTTAAGTTGCAGCTAATCACGCTGCAACTTATTACTATATCTCTTATAGTTGCAGCCAACCACCTCCCCTCGCGCCCCTCTACCCTGCCTCACTGTGATATCATGCCTGCAAAACGGATAACCCGATCTTACTCCAGTGAAAAGAATTGAACTTATTCATCGTACCTTAACCTCTCTTTACCAGGGAACAGGCATCACCACTCAGACTCTCTCGGAACAGCTTAATTTAAGCCGGGCCAATGTCAGTTCTGATTTAAACGAGCTGTGTCGTCAGGAGCGCTGTTATAAAGAGGGTAAAAAGCCGGTGTTTTATCATCCCCGGCACGATAATCGTTCACTGCAACTCTCGCCACTGGATGGTTTTTGCCTGCAAAATCCCTCGCTGGCATCGGCCATCACTCAGGCTAAAGCCGCCGTACACTACCCGCCCCATGGTATGCATATGATGATCCTGGGGGAGACCGGTACTGGCAAATCGATGTTTGCCAAATTGATCCATGAGCACGCCTGCCATGAAAAAGTCCTGTCCGGGCAGGCACCTTTTATTCATTTTAACTGTGCCGATTATGCCAACAACGTCAATTTGCTGCTGGGCCAACTGTTTGGCGTGAAGCGCGGTGCCTATAGTGGCGCAGAAGAAAACCGGGCAGGCCTGCTTGAACGTGCCCATGGCGGTATTCTGTTTCTTGATGAGATCCATCGCCTGCCGCCGGAAGGACAGGAGATGTTTTTCACCTTTATCGATACCGGCAGTTATCGCCGTCTGGGTGAAAGTGAACAGGAAAGACACGCCGATATTGTGATTATTGCCGCTACCACCGAAGATATCGATTCTGTCTTGCTGGGCACCTTTCGGCGTCGAATCCCTATGACGATGACGCTACCGGCGCTGCATCAGCGTACCCTGAAGGAACGATTTGATCTGGTCAGCCACTTTATACAGGAGGAGTCCTCCCGTCTTAAGCAGCCCCTGACTCTGTCCAGCAACAGCCTGCGGGCCTTTCTGAATTACCCCTGCAGTGGCAATATTGGTCAGTTAAAAAATGATCTGCAAATCACTTGCGCCAAAGCGTATCTGGACAGCCTGTCGAAACATAAACAGCGTATTTATATCTCCAGTCGGGATTTAGCAGAGCATATTAAGCAGGGACTCTATCAGAGTACTCATAGCCGGGATTTATGGCATCTGCTCGATATTAAACAGAATAGTCTGATTTTTTCCGAACAGGCAGTGCCCGTAGCTCCGGCAGAAAACAGAGATTCTCCCGATAATATTTATGACCTGATAGAGCAGAAATTGCAGTTGCTAAAACAGCAGCAGCAGGATGAACAGCGCATTGAGCAGATTATCAATCAGGATATTCACAACTATTTTCGCTCCTTTATCGATAAACTGGCCCAGGAGCCCCCGACAGAAGATCTTGCCAGAACCGTGTCGCCCGAATCTCTGCCGGTTATCGAAAAAGTGATTGCCCTTATTAACAGTAAGCTGGCAACGCCTCTTAATGCCCAGGTCACCTACGCTCTGGCACAACATATCGATAATACCCTGTTTCGTATTGTCAGCGGCTATAAAATTGTCAGTCCCAATCTGAACAGTATTCGGGTCAAATATAAGACGGCGTTTAATATCGCCTTAAGCTGTCTGGCAGTGATGGAACGGGCGCTCAATATTGTGGTCCCGCTGGATGAAGCGACCTTTATTACTATGTTTCTGGTGCATGAGGAGCTGGAGCATCAGCATAACAAAAGTGAGCGGGTCACCATCATGGTGCTGGCCCATGGTAATAGCACTGCCTCCTCAATGGCCGAAGTGGCTAACACCTTGCTCTGTACCGAGCATGCCATTGCCATTGATGCCCGTCTGAATGAAGCGCCGGAACAGGTCCTGGCTCGCATCAAAGAGATTATTGCAACAAAAAATCTCAATAAGGAGATCCTGTTTCTGGCGGATATGGGTTCCCTTGCCAACTTTGGTCATGAACTGGAGCAAAGCCTCTGCGTACGCAGTAAGACA
>JBOFSC010000363.1:0-8464 GCA_051651345.1 Enterobacteriaceae bacterium | reverse complement strand
ATCAAATATTCAAACAACGGATATTTGACAGAGTTAACATTAGGATCTAGCGTATTAACCACCCCGGCGCTGACGCGCCACCCCTCCACGGAGGGGAATTGATCTGCTCTGCCCCCACTTCACCCAGCACCCAGCTTTGCCACTGCTGGCAATACGCCGTATTCAGCGCGCTAAGTGCCTGCGCAACCTGTGCGCGCCAGCAGGCTAACAACGCTTTTTTACCACTCACACCCTCTATGGCGACGCACTCCAGCAATGGAACGTTATGCAGCAGATAACTTCGCAACGTGTCCAGAGGCTGGTCACTAAGGGCCAACAGGCGTAATAAAGCCCCCTGGCTACTCTGCAACGTCCGATGGGCAAAGGCGAAACCCGCCAGTTCCAGCCAGTCTGCTGACTCAAGACTGTCCGGGTGTACTATGTCTTCCTGCGCCAGCGAGACGTCCTTCAGTAGCCTCCTCACCTCCTGAGGTAACGTATGCCAATCACGCCTGAGCTGCCGCCCGGCAGCTTGCGCTAACTGCTGACCCGCCAGCGTCAGGGGCACAATCGCCATGGCAACATAGCAGCCGCTGCGAACCTCTCTGTGGCTACCAATACGCACCAGCTGAAAATCGCTCTGCTGCCAGAAAGCCCATAATGCCGCAGTAAAGCCAAAACTGACGGCCAGATAATCTTCCCCTGCGGCTCTGGCTTGCTGTAACTGCTGCTTAATCAGGGCGCTGGCAATGCCCCTGCGGCGAAACAGCGGTTCAACGGCGATACGACTGATTCGGCGCGAGCGTAGTGCTGGAGCCTGCCACTGCCCGGCATGGGCCGCCATGGACTGGGCCACCAGATTGCCTCTGGGCCTGCGACGACCTGCCCAGATCTCTCGCGCCAGGCTGAGATCCAATCCCCCCTCATCAACAGACCATACCGCCCCAATCATCTGCTGCCCGCTTTCCGCCACGGTAAAATGCATTCCCGGCGCATCCATCAGACGCCGTAAATCCAGTGGGCGGGTACGGTAGTGGGCGCTGGTCAGCAGAAGATAGAGTTGCTTGAGTGTATCTTGCCGGTCCAGCAAATCGACCTGTTGATAGCTGTGTAAACACCACTCTGTCTGCTCCCCTGTCACAATGGGCACAGGCTCCTGAAACAGCAGCAGAGAATCAATAAAACGTTGTAACGGATCTTCTGCGGCCCAGCGTATCGGTTCAATCAATGTGAGATGCTGCCAGGCGGGTAATCCGGCGCATAATTTCAGTAAGAAACCGCGTCCGGTACCTTCATACCCCTGAACGGTGGTAATCAGCAATACCCTTGGAAACCACTTTAACCAGCTATAGAGTTGTGCCAGGGGGATGGCAGCCGCTTCGTCCACTAACAGCCAATCCACCTGATGTGGCAGTTCAGAGTGACAGCGAGCGGAAAGCACATCCGGAGCCAGAAATTGTAATCGCCCCTGTGCGTAGTATTGCAGAACTGCACTGCTCTCCTTACCTGGCGACGTTAGCCAACAGCTCCCCGCTCCTGACCAGTTAGCGGCCAACATTCCCGCCAGCGCGGATTTGCCCCGACCCCGACCGGCGGTTAACACCCAGATACCGCGCTCAGCCCGGTAGAGTTGCTGTAAAATCTGCTGCTGCTCCTGGGTTGGGTTGCCATCAGGCTGCTGCCAGGGTGGCCGACAAGGGAGTGCAGTAAAGCAAGGAGGTTGTTCCTCCCGCCACAACAACACTTCAGGGTCACTGAGAATCTGCTGCTGTAGCCAGGCAACAAAATGGGGGGTGGGCACCGGCTGATCACTGTCGCTCCAGCGAATACTGTCACGATCCGCTTGCTCAGGCCATCCAGCCCATCCCGGCGTCAATAGCACCAGCCAACTGCCCGCCGCCAGGGCGCCGGCAATAACGGCTAATGCTTCGATATCCAGCTGCTCTGTGGCATCAAAGCAGGCATGCAGGCGTTCCTGCCCCAGCAGAGTTCGCGCCGCAGCAGGTGAAAGCGTGCTCCAGCCGGTGGGACAGCTCTCCCCCAGCCATAACCACTCTCCTGGTAACGCCTGACGCAATGCTTCGGTTATCGTCCGTTGCCACGAATATGTACCGCTAAGCACCAACAGGCGACGTACTCCCTGCCGGGCCATCAATGGCTGGCTGCCAATGATCTCCTGCAGCATATGCTCCGCCCTGATTAGAGGAAGAACTTATCGATCACTACCGCCAGCGCGGCGATAATTAGCAGGGCAATCATGACATTGCCCCAGGGAATTTTGCGGCGCCCCATCACCAGTGCCAGCACACCCACCAGGATAACGACCCGAATAATGGCGTCAGAGCTCTCTATATCACCAGGTATCACTCTTCCTCCGGAAGCTGTCTCTTAGTTCTCCCCTCCCACGAGTGGGACCAATAACCTCAAACTTCATATCCCCTCTCCCACTTATGGGAGAGGGTGGCCCGTCAGGGCCGGGAGAGGGTTATTGAGGACGACTCCCAGGCCAGGGTTAGTACCAAAGCTTTTGCTCTGCTTCAGTCATGTTCTGACGGAGTTCTTTGGCATTTTTTAGGCTGGACATTTGTCCTCCAGTACCCTCTCCCTGCGCTTTGCGCTGTCCCTCTCCCGCAAGCGGGCGAGGGGAAAAAGAACTCTCTCATTTGTGATCAAGAGATAGCCCCCTGGCAGGAGGGAGTTGCCCCCCCTGATTCACAGGGAGTCTTTATTTACCTTTAGTCTGGTTCAGTGCCGCTTCGACCACTTTCACCAGAGAGTCATTTTGTGACAGGGTGAGCACCTGTCCTTTGCTATTGATAAACTGCAGGCTGCTGCGGTTATCCAGATCCCCCAGTTGGAGCTTATATTTGCCCTCATCCAGGGTCGGTGCCGGAACATTCAGACTTTGCCAGAGTTTGTCTCCGGGATTACTGTATTTCACTTCCATGGTTCCCTGGGCCTTACTGCTGTCATCGATCTCCATACCGATACGCTGAAGTGCCGGAGGCAGACGCTGCCACAGGGTGCCATAGGTCGTGCGCACGATCAGTAGCGGCAAGCCAGTATCATCGCTGCCACTCTGTACCACCAGGGACGCCAGTTCGGAATCCGTGCTGGTGCTGGCTAACGAATCCTGTTTATCGATCTGCTCACTGAGCAGGTTGATCAGCTGGGCCGCATAGCGCTTCTGCTCCAACGGACTTTTGATCTCATCACTGCCCTGACGCAAACCCAACAGTTGGCTTTTAACCAGGGTCACCTGGCCCTGCTGCTGCAGAGATAACTGGTAGCGCGCTTCATAGGGCATATTTTCATCTGCCCGCGACCAGTTTACCCAGCCAGTGGTCAGACTGTACTGTCCGTCCTGACGCTCAGCCACAGGCAGACTTTTCTCCTGCATGATGGTCGTGATTTGCCCCCACAACCGACTGATGCTGCTGTTGTTATAAGAGAGAGTGATAGTATCCCCCTCCTCTCTGGCCTGGGAACCACTGGTCAGCGCCAGCGCCTGGGCCGGAGGCCGAATATCCAGTGCCTTGCCTGTTGCACCCGATTCACGCACCGGTGGAATGGCATAATCCGCCTGCTGTACCGGCAGAATCATCCCCTGTGGCGCCTGTAATGGGGCCAGGGTGGTGGTTTTAAGATAATCCTCACTGCCACTGATCTGCCTTTTATAGCTGGGATCACTGGAACAGGCCGCAAGTAGCAGAGCCATTGCCACACCGGCCACGCGTACAGGACAAGAAATGTGTTGTAGTCGAGACATTAATATTTCCTACTCTTCTTTATAGCAAATCGGCATATTTAAGCGCTTGTTCTACTTCCACTATCCCCTTGCTGCTCAGAGGCAACAGAGGTAACCGCAGTACGTTATTGGCAATCAGCCCCAGACGCTGACAAGCCCATTTCACCGGCGATGGGCTCGCCTCGCAAAAGAGCTTATGGTGCACCGGCATCAGACGCTGGTTGATCTCCTGGGCCGCAGCATACTCGCCTTTGAGCGCCAGCGCCGACATTTGCGCCATCTCCTTTGCAGCCACGTTAGCAGTGACCGAAATAAACCCTCTACCGCCCAACTGGATAAAATCCAGTGAAGTGGCATCATCACCGCTAAGCAGGGTAAACTTTTTGTCTACAAGCGCCAGAATTTGGCTGACACGGGCAACATCCGACGCATCCTTAATCGCCACAATACCGGGCAGCTCCGCCAGACGACCAATCGTCTCCGGGGCCAGTTCGCAACCCGTACGTTTGGGCACATTATACAAAATCTGCGGTAAATCGCTGCTCTCGGCAATATGTTTGAAATGCTGGTACAGGCCTTCCTGGGTCGGACGGTTATAGTAGGGGGTCACACTCAGGCAACCTGCCACACCGCTGTTATCAAAGCGACGGGTCAGGGAGATGGCTTCGGCAGTCGAGTTGGAACCGGTTCCGGCAATCACCGGAATACGCCCGGCGGCCAGCTCCAGGGTCTCCATCACTACGGAGTAATTCTCATCGTGGCTCAGGGTGGCGGACTCCCCCGTCGTGCCCACTGACACTATCGCTGATGTTCCGCTTGCAACATGATAGTCAACCAGCTTTTTCAGGCTTGACTTATCAAGCCGACCATCTGCATCCATGGGTGTAACTAAAGCAACAATACTTCCACTAAACATGACGCAACTCCCTACAGAACCTGTGATAACTCATACTACTTTTGACCTTCAGGTAAAAGCAAGTCATCATCACACTATTCCCCCCCTGTTGCACTGTTTTTTTTATTGCCCGATCAAAGCTGCAGCCCTGTACAGGGCTTGAAGTCCAGGGCAAAATTACTATTTATTTCACTGAATTTATGTCACTGAATCTATGTCACTGAAAAGGAGGGCTGATAATCATGACCCTATTAAAAGCTGGCGATAAAGCACCGCAATTTACGTTAACGGATCAGGATGGAGAGCCGATCAAACTGGCCGATTATCAAGGGGAGCGGGTATTGGTTTACTTCTATCCCAAGGCGATGACCCCCGGCTGTACCGTACAAGCCTGTGGTCTGCGTGACAGTATGGAGGAACTGAAGCAATCAGGCGTAACTGTTCTGGGTATCAGCGCTGACAAACCAGAAAAACTAGCCCGATTCGTGGAAAAAGAGCATCTTAACTTTGAACTTCTTTCTGATGAAGATCACCAGGTTGCCGAACAGTTTGGTGTGTGGGGTGAAAAAAAGTTTATGGGCAAAACCTATGACGGCATTCACCGCATCAGCTTTTTGATCGATGCTAACGGCGTGGTCGAACATGTTTTCGACAGTTTTAAAACCAGTAATCACCATGAGGTGGTGCTTGATTACCTGAAATCAAAAAGCTGATTCTTTCTCCCTGTCCTGGTTCAGGACAGGGAGAAATCACTTGTTGGTTATGACTCCGGCAGACTTTCCGGCCAGGCACTGATCACCGCTTTAACCAGGGTTGCCAGCGGAATCGCGAAGAACATCCCCCAGAAGCCCCACAAACCGCCAAACAGCACCACAGAGAGAATGATCACCAGCGGATGCAAATTAACGGCTTCAGAAAAGAGCACCGGTACCAGCAGATTGCCATCCAGCGCCTGGATCACCAGATAGGCAATAAACAAACCCCAGAAATCAGCGCCAATGCCCCACTGGGATAAGGCGACGATCACGATAGGCAGCGTCACCAGCACCGCACCGATATAGGGGATCAATACCGACAATCCTACCATTACCGCCAGCAGCAGCGAGTAACGCAAGTCGAAATACCAGAAGACCAGCCAGGTACAGAAACCGACGATAACTATCTCAACGACTTTACCGCGAATATAGTTGCTGATTTGCAGATTCACCTCCTGCCACACCTGACCCGCAAGGCTATGATCACGCGGCAGAATGCGCATCAGATAGTCGATTAACGTGGACTTATCCTTGAGCAGGAAGAACAGCATCAATGGCACCAGAATCAGGTAGATGGCCAGGGTCAGCAGGCCCATCAGGGAGGCCATGGAGTAACTCACTACTGAGTCGCCCAGGGCAGCCAGCTTAATCCGCAAATTCTCAGCGATCATATCGATAATGCCCACATCCACCAGTGCAGGATAACGGGCCGGAAAGGTTTTGGCATAGTCATAAAAATGATTGAGCATCCTGGGGAGTTCGGCGGTGAGATTCACGCCCTGTTGCCATACGGTAGGTGCCACAACCAGCACCGCCAGCATACTTAAGCCACAGAAAAACAGCACTACCAGAGACACGGCCAGCCATCGGTGGCAACCCAAACGCTGTAATTGATGGGTGGGCCACTCCAGCAGATAGGCCAGCACCAGCGCCACCAGCAAGGGAGCCAGGATACCACTCAGAAAATAGACGATACAGAAGCCCGCCAGCAAAATCACCAGCAGCGCTACAGCCTGAGGATCAGAGAAACGGCGTCGATACCACTGTCGTAACAGTTCCAGCATGTTGATTTTTCCTAATATACTCCATATGGCGGCAGATAGTATCATAGTCCCTATGGGGAGAGGATCCAATGACATTGATGAGGAATGATGATAACGCTAATGATATTTGCCCGGGTTCTGGCACTGTTTACCGTAACCGCTGTCGCGGAAATTTTGGGCTGTTACCTGCCCTGGCTGGTGGCAAAAGAGGGTAAATCCCCCTGGCTGTTACTGCCTGCCGCACTGTCCCTGGGATTGTTTGCCTGGTTATTAACCCTGCATCCTGCGGCGGCCGGACGAACCTATGCCGCCTATGGCGGGGTCTATGTGGCCGTGGCGCTGTTATGGCTCTGGCTGGTGGATGGCATGCGCCCGGATCGCTGGGATATCGTCGGCTGCCTGCTGACCCTGAGCGGTATGGCGGTCATTATGCTGGCGCCGCGGGGTTAACAGGGTCAACTGGAACAAGAGAGCACCAGAGTTTTACTCCACTCCGGGGGTAAGGCGGAAAATTGTGGATCTTCCGTCTGCGGATCAAACGGATTTTGCAGTGCCTGGTGTAACTGCCCCAGCAGGGTGACCTGATCCTTTTCCGCCTGTTCGATCACCATTTGCGCCAGATAGTTGCGCAAAATAGTGTGCGGATTAACGCGACGCATTCTGCGCTGGCGCTCCGTTTCATCCAGCCCCTGGCGTTGCAGACGCTGACGGTATTGGCTCAGCCAGTGATCGAAGCCAGGCCTGTCGATAAATTGATCACGCAGGCGACACTGCGGACTGCCCTGCTCCACTTCACATAGCAGGCGGAAGGTTTGGTTGTAATCCTGTTGCTCCGCAGACATCAGATCCTGTAAGCCGGTTAGCAGCGCGCTATCCCCCTCCTGTGCATCGTACAGACCCAGACGGGCACGGATCATCTCGCTGAATACTTTCATCAGTTCATCCTGATACGCCATGAGCCCCTGTTGCAATTGCTCATCGCTGAGCAAAGGCCGCAGACTCTGCGCAAGGCGCTGCAGATTCCAGTAAGCAATACCGGGTTGATAGTCGAAGGCATAGCGCCCCTGATGGTCACTGTGATTACAGATAAAGTGCGGCTGATACTGATCCAGAAAGCCATAAGGGCCATAATCCAGCGTCAGGCCCAGAATCGACATATTGTCGGTGTTCATCACCCCATGGGCAAAACCGTAACATTGCCAGCCCGCGATCATTTTGGCCGTACGGCGCACCACATCCGTAAACCACCACTGATAACGCTGCTCTTCCTGCTGCCACTGGGGCCAGTGGTGCTCTATTACGTAATCGGCCAGTTGCCGAACCTGCTCCGGTTGCTGGCGATAATAGAAGTGTTCAAAATGACCAAAGCGCACATGGCTCTCTGCAATGCGCAGCAGCATCGCGCCGCGTTCGGGCTGCTCCCGTCTGACCGGATGCCGACTGGTTACCACTGTCAGCGCCCTGGTGGTGGCAATACCTAAGCCGTGTAACGCTTCAGAGGCCAAAAACTCGCGGATCACCGAACGCAACACACAACGGCCATCTCCCATACGGGAAAAAGGCGTCTGACCGCCCCCTTTCAGGTGCCAGTCAAATTTACGGCCGTCAGACAGACGCTGCTCACCCAGCAGGATCGCCCGTCCATCCCCGAGTTGTCCGGCCCAGACACCAAATTGATGTCCGCTATAGACCTGAGCGATCGGTTGCATCCCCGGCAGCAGCTTTGCACCGCTAAAAACCCCCGCTTCCGGCTCCTGAAACAGGGTATCATTCAGTTCCAGTTCTGCCGCCAGCGGCGCATTATAATAGAATAAGCTCGCCTGTTGCAGGGGCGTCGGCATCTGACTGCTATAAAATCCCGCCAGTTGGCGACAGAAAGTATTATCAAATTGCGGCATAACGCCTCCGGCATCCTGTTTTTATCTTTATAACATAACATTAACATAAAGACATTATAACTCTGTTCGCGTCAGGTAATAGCAAACCCTGTCACTTTCTGCTAAAGGTATTTGCCTGCGGGGTGATATAAACGAATGAAACTGTT
>JBOFSC010000362.1:0-4192 GCA_051651345.1 Enterobacteriaceae bacterium | reverse complement strand
GATCGGTCTGTTTATCTCTAATACGGCTACGGCGGTACTGATGGCCCCCATTGCCATCGCTGCGGCGCGGGGCATGGAGGTTTCGCCTTATCCCTTTGCCATGGCGGTGGCGATAGCCGCTTCTGCGGCCTTTATGACCCCGGTCTCATCGCCAGTGAATACGCTGGTTCTGGCCCCCGGCGGCTATAAGTTTGCTGACTTTATCCGCATCGGAGTGCCATTTACCCTGTTAATTATGGTGGTGTCACTGTTTCTGATCCCGTTGCTGTTTCCGTTTTAACCGGTCACTATTTCATTGGATCCAGAGTGATTTCATCCAGGGAGAGGGAGAAGCTGGGGACGAAGACCTCAATAAAATAGGCCATCTCCGGGCTGTGGCGCTGAGCCAGGGTTTTTTCCAGCCGGGATTTGGCCAGCACAAATTCGTTATTGCCGGCAGTTAACTCCTCCAGACATTTCAGATAGGCGCACAGGGCATCGGCCTGTTTGACGATACGGTGCTCTTCCTCATTATGGCACCCTTCATCGATCAGGGGGATAAAGGCATCCTGTAACTCCTCCGGCAGCATATCGATCAGTTGCTGACGGGCGATTTTTTCAATCTTTTTATATTCATGGGTGATCTCTGTATTGTAATACTTGATCGGTGTGGGCATATCCCCGGTGATCACCTCATTGATATCGTGATACATGGCCAGCAGGGCTACCCGTTCACAATTCACCTTGCCCTCAAATTTACGGTTCTTAATCACCGCCAGCGCATGGGCGACAAAAGCCACCTGCAGACTGTGTTCAGAGACATTTTCGGTTCTGATATTGCGCATAATCGGCCAGCGGTTGATCAGTTTCAGACGGGCCAGGTGGGCAAAAAAGTGACTTTGTTGCATATTGAACTCACAAATGATATCCCCTCTCCCATCGCTGGGAGAGGGCAGCCCGTCAGGGCCGGGAAAAGAATTTACCCACTATTATATACCCAATTAACCTGAATATGCATTTGTACAAGACGAAGGGTATAGCTATTGCACCACCGGGTTATACTCCCCGGTCATGGCCTCCAGGAACAGAACAATATCCTTTACATCCTCTGGTGGCAGCTGTTTGCCGACCTGATATTTCAGCATCATCTCCACCGCCTGCTCCAGTGTTGCTGCGCTGGCATCGTGCATATAGGGTGCGGTCAGCTGAATATTCCGCAGTGTGGGGGTTTTAAAGTGGTACTTATCGGCAGGATTATGGGTAACATTGAAACGCCCCTGATCATCCTCAGTGACTGGCTTACCCCGCTCAGCAAAATAGTCCGCTGTACGTCCCATCAACTCAAAGGATTGCCCGCCAATATTCATGCCGGTATGACAAGTAGCACATTTATTCGCCACAAAAAGCTGGTATCCCCGTTGTTGCTGCGCGGTCAGGGCGGTGGTTTCTCCTTTCAGGTAGCGATCCACGGGGCTGTTAGGCGTGAGCAGGGTCTTTTCAAACTCGGCGATAGCATCGGTGAGATTGTCTGCGCTAAAACCATCAGGATAGACCGCGATAAAATCCAGCGAAAGCTGCGGATCGGCCTGGAGTTTAGTGATGATCTCCTGCCAGGAAGTTGAGCCCATCTCTACTGGATTAAGCGGCGGCCCACCGGCTTGCTCTTGTAAATCATGAGCGCGACCATCCCAGAACTGTTTGATATTAAACACAGAGTTAAATACCGTGGGCGCGTTGATCCCGCCTCGCTGACCGTTAATGCCCAGAGAGGTTGGCTCATTATCCACCCCACCGGTCTTAAGGCTGTGGCAGCTGGCGCAGGAGAGGGTGTTATCGCCGGAAAGACGTACATCGTGATAGAGCTGAAAACCCAATTTCACCTTATCCATATTAACCGGAACAGCATCAGGCAGGGGTTGTAGTTGCGCATTCTGATGCTCGGTGGCGGCCAGGGATGGGGTGTAGAGTTTGGCGCGCTGCTGTTTAACCCAATCGAGAATCTGCTTTTTTTGCACCCGATCCAGTTTGCCTCCCCAGTGCATCACCAGATAGCGCAAAGGTGGCATCTCATCATGCTCAATCACACTCTCAATTTTAGCCAGATCCACTTCAGAAACAGGTTGCTGTTGTTCAATCTGCTGTAACACCGGTTGCAGATTAAAGTAGCGGTTACCCAGCTCCACATCATACTGCATCAGTTGTTTGGCAATGGGCAGAGAGGCATATAAGGGCATGGAGGCCGACGTGGTATGACAGTAATCACACCCCTTTTGTACGAACAGATTATAGATCGGGTGATCGCTGACCTGTGCCGAGAGCATTAACTTTTTGGCACGTTGCTGATCTTCAAAATAGACGGTGATAACACAGGCCAAATAGACCAGGATAACCAGCAGGAAAAGTCGGATAAACCATTTTTTACTCATCACAAAAGACTCCCTGTAGAGTGAAATTTCCTGTCATTTCTGCTAATACTCATTGGCAGAACCTCATGACAAGGTAAGAGTGAACGGAAACAATTCCCTGGAGGTAATGGTAAAATACGGATTTATTATGTGGGCATCATATCATTGACCAACGATTTTGTTAATTTAAAGAGAGGATTATGAAACATCTGTCCCACTTTTTGTTTATCCCTCTGTTTATGGTACTCACTGGCTGTGGGTCTCAGGCGGTGAAACCGTTTCAGTTGGACAGTAGCCACCATGCCATCAGTTTTGATAACAGAATTAAATTTGTTGTCTTGCACTATACCGATGAAACCCTGGCGGATTCGCTACACATCCTGACCAAAGGGCCGGTCAGCGCCCACTATCTGGTCTCTGAGCAGAAAAATCAGACAACAGGCAAAGTCACGGTGTACCAACTGGTGCCGGAAACTAAAAGGGCCTGGCATGCAGGTAAAAGCTTTTGGCGGGATCGAAAAAATATTAATGACACCTCGATTGGGATTGAGATTGTCAATTTGGGTTATCGCACCGATGCGGAGGGGAACCGAACATGGCAGCCTTACCCAAAGGAGCAGATTGCGGCTGTTGAAGCCCTGGTGAGATCTATCGTGCAGCGTTATGGCATTGCAGCGCAGAATATTGTGGGTCATATGGATATTGCTCCCCAGCGTAAACTGGATCCCGGCCCTCTGTTTCCCTGGCAGCAGTTGGCCCAGGCAGGTTTAGGAGCGTGGCCTGAGGCGGACAGAGTGTACTACTATCTGGCCGGGCGTTCACCTTCAGAGTTGGTGGCGGTGGGGCCGATACAGAAAAAACTGGCTCGCTATGGCTATGAAGTGCCACAAAGTGGTGTGCTGGACAGAGAGACCAGCAATACCCTCAGCGCCTTTCAGATGCACTTCCGGCCTGCCAACACCACCGGCTTGCCGGATGCTGAAAGCGAAGCGATTCTGGATGCGCTGCTGGAGCGCTATGATGCCGGTGGCCCGGAGTGATTGCTGTCGGCTTCCAACTGCTCTGCCAATTGCGCGATACGGCGTGCCATCCCTTTAAAGATAAACAGATGGGCGGGCATCATAATAAACCAGTAGAGTAAACCACTGAAACCGGCCGGATGCCACCAGGCGCGCACATCGATGGATCTGAGCGCTGGCCTCTGTTTATCCCTCTGCTGACTTGGTTCATCGATGGTGAAGGTCAACCGTCCCAGTCCTGGCGCTTTCATGCCAAACAGCAGAGAGAGCTGCTTTTGCGGTTTTAGAGTCAACACCTTCCAGTTATCGATTTGGTCACCGGGCTGCAACTCCGGCCGATCCGGGCGGCCATAGACGGTTTTATTACCACACAAGTCATCCAGCCAGGCACGGATATTCCACAGGATATTGGCGTAAAAGTAGCCATGGGGCCCCCCCACCTGCTGAATAACCTGCCATATCGCCTCACGGGAAGCGCTGGTCTGCAGGGTGAAGCCCGCCTGCTTGGCATAGTAACCGTAACCGGGACGCCAGCGGGTGCGAACTTCCGGATCATAGCCCCACTCAGGGCTATCCAGAAACTCCTGCTCCTGACGTAAGGTTTGCTGTATCGCCTCTTCACAGGAGATCAGTTTCTGCGGGATCAATTGTTCGATCGCTTTGCTGTCGGCGGGAAGATCATATTTCAATCCCTCTATCAGTGCCTTGGCAATGGTGGTGGGCACAGAGGTGATCAGATTAAGCCAGTAGACAGAGATCAGGCGCGTGGGCAGCGGAATCGGGATCATC
>JBOFSC010000361.1:0-3802 GCA_051651345.1 Enterobacteriaceae bacterium | reverse complement strand
GGCAAAACCTATCTGCCGCGTAAATTTAAGACCGCAGTGGTGATCCCGCCGCAAAATGATGTGGACCTCCACGCCAACGACCTCAGCTTTGTTGCCATCGCCGAAGAGGGCGAACTGGTGGGCTTCAATGTGCTGGTGGGGGGCGGACTGGCGATGACTTATGGTGAAAAGGGCACTTATCCGCGCACTGCCAGCGAGTTTGGTTTTATTCCACTGGCGTCGACCCTGGCAGTGGCTGAAGCTGTGGTCACCAGCCAGCGCGACTGGGGCAATCGCAGCGATCGCAAAAATGCCAAAACCAAATACACCCTGGAGCGGGTGGGCGTCGATACATTTCTTCAGGAGGTTGAGCGCAGGGCGGATTGCACCTTTGCGCCGACGCGTCCTTACCACTTTACTGGCCGGGGAGATCGCATTGGCTGGGTCGAGGGTCTGGAAGGAAAATGGCATCTGACGCTGTTTATTGAAAATGGACGCCTGACCGACAAGCCGGGTGCGCCATTGCGGAGTGGTATGGCACATATCGCCCGTGTCCATAAAGGAGATTTCCGTCTGACGGCAAATCAGAACCTGATTATCGCCGGTGTGGCCGCCGAAGATAAGGCGCAGATCGAAGCGCTGGCCCGAGAGTATGGCTTGTTGCGCGATAACCTCAGCCAGCAGCGTATCAACTCCATGGCGTGCGTCTCCTTTCCCACCTGCCCGCTGGCGATGGCGGAAGCAGAGCGCTTTCTGCCTGATTTTGTCACAGAGGTTGAGCAGATCATGGCGCGTCACCAGGTGGCACAGGAATCTATCGTCCTGCGGGTCACCGGCTGCCCTAACGGTTGTGGTCGCAGCATGCTGGCGGAGATTGGCCTGGTAGGCAAAGCGCCGGGACGTTACAACCTGCATCTGGGGGGCAACCTAAGTGGCACGCGCATCCCCAGACTGTATAAGGAAAATATCACGGTGCAGCAGATCATGACGGAACTGGATGACCTGATTGGCCGTTGGGCGACTGAGCGCCAGCCTGAAGAGGGTTTTGGCGATTTTACGGTTCGCAGCGGCATTATTCGTCCGGTACTCGATCCGGCGCGTGATTTCTATGACTGACACTCTCTATGACTGATACTTTCTATGATTGACCCCATGGTGACGACAATGGATTTACAACTGGCGCAACTGAACACTCTGTCTCAGGAGGAGCAAACGGCGGCTCTACTGGAGATAAACCAATATCTGCAGACATTGACCGCACAGCAGCGGGTGGCCTGGGGCTTAGAGCACCTACCGGGAGAGTTTGTGCTCTCCTCCAGTTTCGGTATTCAGGCGGCACTCTGCCTGCATATGGTGACACAACAACATGCCGATATTGCGGTGATTTTAACGGATACCGGTTACCTGTTTCCGGAAACCTACCGTTTTATCGATCAACTAAGTGAGCAGCTCAAGCTTAACCTGCAAGTCTATCGCTCACCCTGGTCACCGGCCTGGCAGGAGGCGCGCTATGGTCAGTTATGGCAACAAGGTGTAGAGGGGATCGAGCGTTATAACCAGATCAACAAGGTGGAGCCGTTACAGCGGGCGCTACAGGAGTTAAAAGCGCAAACCTGGATTGCCGGGTTGCGCCGGGTACAGTCTGGCAGTCGGGCCGAACTGCCGGTTTTGGCTGTTCAGCGCGGGGTTTTTAAGCTGTTGCCGGTGATCGACTGGGACAACCGCCAGGTGCACCACTATCTGCAGGAGCACCAGTTACCCTATCACCCATTATGGGACCAAGGCTACCTCTCGGTGGGGGATACACATACCACCCGGAAATGGCAACCCGGCATGCTGGAAGAGGAGACCCGGTTCTTCGGTTTACAGCGGGAATGTGGTTTACATCAATAGGCGGGTTGCATCAATAGAGATCGGGCATAGCGAATTAACGAGGGAGTTTATGGATCAGCAACAACTAACACACCTGCAGCTACTGGAAGCGGAAAGTATTCATATTATTCGCGAAGTGGTGGCGGAATTTACCCATCCGGTCATGCTCTATTCTATAGGCAAAGACTCTTCAGTGATGCTGCATCTGGCACGCAAGGCCTTTTATCCCGGCCCTATGCCTTTTCCGCTACTGCATGTGGATACTGGCTGGAAATTTCACGCCATGTATGAGTTTCGTGATCGCCTGATGGCAGAACTGGGATGTGAGTTGCTGGTTCACCGAAACCCTATCGGGGTGGAGATGGAGATCAATCCCTTTGTTCATGGCAGTGCCAAACATACCGATGTGATGAAAACCGAGGGTTTAAAACAGGCCCTGGATAAGTATGGTTTTGATGCTGCTTTTGGCGGTGCACGCCGCGATGAAGAGGCCTCCAGAGCTAAAGAGCGCATCTACTCCTTTCGCGATCGTTTCCATAGCTGGGACCCGCGCAACCAGCGCCCGGAGTTGTGGCGCAACTATAACGGCCAGATCAATAAAGGCGAGAGTATCCGGGTATTCCCCCTGTCTAACTGGACAGAGCTGGATATCTGGCAATACATCTATCTGCAGCAGATCCCCGTGGTACCGCTCTACTTCGCCAGCATGCGCCCGGTAATCGAGCGCGATGGCATGTTGCTGATGGTGGATGACGATCGGATCGATCTCCAGCCAGGCGAGGTGATTTCCCAGCAGAAAGTTCGTTTCCGCACTCTGGGCTGCTGGCCCCTGACCGGCGCGATTCCCTCTGAGGCTGAGACACTGCCCCAGGTGATTGAAGAGATGTTGCTGGCGACCAGTAGCGAGCGGCAAGGGCGTCTGATTGATAAAGATCAGGCGGGGTCCATGGAGTTAAAAAAGCGCCAGGGATATTTTTAACAGGAGCAGCAGATGAGTCATATAGAACAGTTGGAGTACCATGGCGGCGTGGAAGCCTGGTTACAGGCGCAACAGGATAAACAGTTATTACGCTTTCTGACCTGTGGCAGCGTGGATGATGGCAAAAGCACCCTGATCGGACGCCTGCTGCACGATACGCGCCAGGTGTATGTGGATCAACTGGATACCCTGCACAGTGATTCGCGTCGCATAGGCACCGCAGGGGAAAAGTTGGATATGGCCCTGCTGGTGGATGGCTTGCAGGCGGAGCGGGAGCAGGGGATCACCATCGATGTGGCCTGGCGCTATTTTTCCACTCAGTTGCGTAAGTTTATTATCGCCGATACGCCGGGACATGAGCAGTATACCCGCAATATGGCTACCGGGGCCTCTAACTGTGATGTGGCTATTTTACTGATCGATGCCCGTAAAGGGATGCAGGTGCAAACCCGACGTCACAGCTTTATCACTACGCTGCTCGGCATCCGCCATCTGCTGATCGCAGTTAACAAAATGGATCTGGTGGATTACCAGGAGGCACGATTTCGCCAGATACAGGAGGAATATCATCATTTCGCCCGCCAGTTGCGCGGTAATTCTGAGATCCATTTCGTGCCTCTGTCGGCGCTGGATGGTGATAATGTGGTGAGCCCCAGTCAGCATATGCCCTGGTATCACGGCCCTACACTGTTGCAACTGCTGGAACAGATGGAGATCAGAATCGAGCGCCTGAGCCAGCCGTTGCGTTTTCCGGTGCAGTATGTCAACCGACCGGACAGCGAGTTTCGCGGTTATGCCGGAACACTCTCATCCGGCACACTGCAAACCGGTGATCGGGTTAAGGTTCTGCCTTCAGGCAATATCTCAACGATTGCCCGTATCGTCACTTTTGATGGCGATAAGCAGCAGGCACGGGCCGACGAGGCGATTACCCTGGTTCTGGAGGATGAACTCGATATCAGCCGCGGAGAT
>JBOFSC010000360.1:0-1705 GCA_051651345.1 Enterobacteriaceae bacterium | reverse complement strand
GATAATGAGATCTTTAGAGCTCAGGTTGCTGAATGGCTGAGCTATTTGAGCCAGCCAGAAAAACAAAAACTACGTGCGGAAACTTTTACGCTGGCCCATGAGGGCAGAGAGATTTGTGAAAACAGAGCCACTTTATTTTATAACTTGTTTCAGGTGTTAAGGGAGGTCGATAATGCTGAACAAGGGCAATATGATAATAACCCTGAACAGTTGTTCGACATAGGGCAAAGGATGTATCGAATGCAATTGCTGGAAAAAATTGCCAGCAGAAAGGTTGCTGAAAAGCAGCTGTCTGCGAAGGCGACAGGCAGTTTTCCTGGAATGATTGCAGTAACAGAAATTTACCTGGCTTATCAGGTCAGGCTGGCATCTAAATTACAATTACCGAGATTTCAGGATAGCAAAGATAATTATTCAGCCGCATTTATTAGTCAAAAAGAGGTTGATGAAGCAGAAGAAGAGATACGGAAATGTGAGCAGAGGGAACTATGGTCCTATTTACAGCTTGAATGGGCCCCCTGGAAAACCGTATTGAAACGCCTCTATCCCCAGGAAATGCAGGAAGCCGAAAACCAGGCGCTGGAGATTGTTGCTGATCTGGATGAATATAATCGGCGCATCGAAGACTATATCCATCGGCACAACCTGACGGATAACGAACAGGGACGATTGAGTGCCAGCGAGGCCGTCTCACGTGAAATCAGACTGCAATTTTTACAACCGATCAGCTATCGCTTTTATCCACAGTCAGAGCAGAAAAATGAATAGATAAATGTGATTCGAGCACGCTGTCGATACCCACTCCGTAATAGCCTACTGATACATCAGCATTGGTCTCACAAGATTGTGCTGAGGTAATACCCATATTAAATTTATGGTTGATATGCACTGCCGCATATGTTTCCCTAATAAAGCGACGCAGCACAAAGTCTGCGTCTTCACTTCGGTGCGACATGATGTACAAGCACTCCCTGTGAACTCTGAGACGACCCTACACAGTGCCCCTGACATTACATCTTACAGAATGCTTCAGATCACTTAACCACGGTAGCATCTTTTTTACAGCATCGGTAAACGGCCCCGGCTGAGCCCCTTAAGGGGTAGCGGAGTGTATACCTTATTCTTGCAGAAATAGCCTCAGACGCTCTGCTTTAGCACGCGCTCAATTTATCGCCAGTCGGGACTCTTATCCTCAAAAAGGACCCGTTATGATTGAATTCATGAATGTCAGCAAACGTTATGGGCAGCGTCATGTCCTGAATGATTTCTCATTGATGATCCCGGAAGGTCAGATTGTCGTTTTGATCGGTTCGAGCGGTTGCGGCAAGACCACCACGATGAAAATGATTAACCGCCTGGTGAAACCCGATAGTGGCAGAATAATGATTAACAATCGGGAAATATCACAGTGGGATATCACACAGATGCGCCGTAGCATGGGCTATGTGATTCAGCAAACCGGCCTGTTTCCCCATATGACAGTGCGGGAAAATATTGAGATCATTTTGCGACTGGAAAAAAAGGACAGCGCTTTTATCAACAAGCGCACCGCCTTTTTAATGGAGTTAATTGGGCTGGATGATATCGGGATTTTGGACCGCTATCCGGCCCAGTTGAGTGGTGGACAGCAACAACGGGTCGGGGTTGCCAGAGCTCTGGCGACGGATCCGCAAATCATTCTGATGGATGAACCCTTTTCAGCGCT
>JBOFSC010000359.1:0-2089 GCA_051651345.1 Enterobacteriaceae bacterium | reverse complement strand
GGTTGTTTTGGTTGTTTTGGTTGTTTTGGCGAATGATCATTTGATCATGATCACAGCACACTTTCCACTCTTTTTTCTAAAAATACGTCATTTTTTCTATCGTTATCAGTTGGTTGATCCTAAAGATCCTACGTATAATAATTTCTTATATCGCTCTGACTGCATATACGAAAAGTTTATACCCCAGAATGTTTCTGCTGAAAGCCTAACGTATTACTCCGTTCCTTTGCCATTTTCCGTTTTTCGAGAGTAGCGTAGAGCAAAGCGGCTACTATCATACTAATTAACCAGGAGATATCTATTTCACCAATAGCGGCATAAAGGGGGCCGGTATAGAAAGAGGTACCAATAAAGGGCAACTGGACCAATATACCCACAAGATAGGCCGTAATCCCCCGACTGTTCCAGCGACCATAGGCACCGTTTCTGTCATTTAAGGCAACATAATTTACCACCCCTTTAGTGATCAAATAAAAGCCGACCAGATTGATCGCGCACCAGGGAGCAAAAAACGTCAGTAAAAAGAGCAGAAACTGTTTGAAAATCAGTAAAAAACCAGACTGACCCATTAAAGCGATAGACGTTGACAGGCAAACAATGACTAATACTGAAACAATACGCTGTAAATAAGAGACATGCACTTGTTCGCGCAGGCTACCCAATATGGTGGTTAAGCACATCAGGCTGCCATAGGCATTGATAGAGCTGGCCATCACTTTACCCAAAATAATACTGAGCAACAGCAGCGCTGCAAAATAGTGATTACTGGCCAGGGCCACAATATAGGGAACTTCTTTGCCTAAAAACTGCTCCCCGGCTAATGTTGCCGCAATCACACCCACACTCATTGAGGCCAGGGTGCCCAGAATGGTTCCGCTGCTGATGGCAAAGAATGTTTTAACGCTGGAGGTGCTGCCAGGAAGATAGCGAGAATAGTCAGAAGCGTAGGGAGTATAGGCGATTTGCCAGGAGGCCCCAAGGGAAACGGCAATTAAAAAATGTTTCCAGGAAAAAAAGATATGGTCTGTCAGTATGGTGATATCGCTGATAACAATGATTCTATAAAACATATAGATAAAAGCAATCACACCAAACGCTGAGACAAAGCGCCCTAACCTATGGATAAGTTCATAACCAAAAATAGCAAAAACCGCGATGATAATTCCAAAAATAATGATACCGGTTGAGTCGCTCAGGGAAAACAACTGCGCGATGGACTGACCTGCTAATATCGTTCCGGTAGCATTAAAGCCGATATACATGATCAGCACTAATGTTGTTGGAATTGAGGCACCAATCACCCCAAACATGATTCGGCTCGACACCATTTGTCCCAGGCCGGTTTTAGGCCCTTCCGAACCGATTAACCCTAAAAAACAGCCGCCAATCGTCAGGCCGACCAGTAAGCCGAGCAGCGACCAGACCACATCTCCGCCGAGAACGACCGTCAATGCCCCGGTGACAATAGCGGTAATCTGCAAATTGGTGCCCAGCCATAAGGTAAACTGGCTAAACACATGACCATGACGTTCACTTTCCGGAATAAAATCAATTGTTCTTGATTCGACCTGCCAATTTCTATTTGCTGCGCCCATTGTCGCTACCTTTTGCCTGAATGATAAATACAACTGAGTCACGCTGATGCAGATATCGCACCTCTACCAGACTTAAGTGGAGGTGCTATTTTATACAACAATTAGTAATTCACGCAATCAGGAGATATTTGACCATCTAACCCCATTATCGCGTTATTAGTGGCCCTTCGTTTTAACTCCTGATAAGATTGAACAGAAATATATGAAATATGGGGAGTTATCTGAATACCCGGACAAGAAAAAACAGGTTCCTGATAAGTGGGAGGTTCATTTTGAATAACATCCAGCATTGCTCCTTTAATCAGCCCTTCATTGACGGCTCGACACATTGCTGCTTCATCAATGACTTTGCCCCGACTCATATGTAGGTACTTAAGCTCATAACACATTGATGTACCTTTAATTCATTACAGGGTAAATACTAAGACCTAACGATAGCAACATACTTTTCTGATCTCGCCTGGGATGAGCTCGTTGACCATGAGTCGCAAAAA
>JBOFSC010000358.1:0-1963 GCA_051651345.1 Enterobacteriaceae bacterium | reverse complement strand
TACCAGCGTGGTTTGCCTCTCCTTTCAGGGTGATGGTATAGCGTTTCTGCCCGGCAATGCTGGTGACCACCCCCAACTGTTTGTTCAGGGTTTCTAACACCTTGCCCTGTTCAATATGCAGTTCGATAAAAGCATGGATATCCTGACGGGGAGCGCTGTTATCAGCGCGGAACCGGAAGCCTGCCTTTTGCATGGCATCGGTGAACTTGATCCCTTTGGCATCCTGCAAAGGGAGCACCTCTTCCTTACTGGCCAGGGCAAACATATTTTTACTGCCCCAGAAAACATAGGGAAAGCGGCTACCTTCCTCCTCAGCAAAGGAGACCACTTCCAAAGTGCGCAGAGGCGCGCCATAGGTTTTCCTGAGATGTTCCAGAGCGATTAACGCTGCCAGAATACCGTACTGCCCATCCAAATTGCCGCCATTGACCACGGTATCGATATGGGAGCCGGACATCACCACCTGCTCTGGATATTTGCTGCCCGGCAAGCGACCAAACAGGTTGCCCACCTCATCGAAGTATGCTTCCAGACCATTCTGTTCCATCACTGTTTTCAGCGTCTGTTGCGCATTCACCCACTCCGGGCTGTAGAGAAGACGGGTCATTCCTCCCGCAGGATCGGCACCGATTTCGGAAAAGAGGGAGGAGTAGTGTTCAAAAGAGTGTTTCAGTTGCTGCATAGTTTATTCCTTTGCATATGTGCAAGTTATCGGCCCTCTCCCACTGAGGAGAGAGGGATTTATCTGGAATCAATCAACTGGCAAACGGACTCTTATTGTCATAAGACTTGTTATAGATAGCATCTGAAATCAGGTAGTTATAGATCTCATCAACAATCTCTATTCCCTCTTTCTCACTCAGTTCCTCTTTACTGTTACTGCTTTGTCCCGGATAACGCACCTGGGAGACACCGGGGGCCGGTTTGATGGCATTGAGCTCATCCATGGTGTCGGAAATATGCTGGCGGAACAGATCTGCATCGGTAAAGTAAGAGGGATTGAGAACGATATGCAGTTGCCCCAGCTCGCGGCCCTGCGACAGGTCGTGATACATGGAACTGACATGTTTACCGAATGGTAGGCCGAGCAGAATACCGGACAGCACATCCACCATCATCATCAATCCATAGCCCTTAGGTCCGGCAATGGGAACTAACGCTCTTACCTGGAAAGGATCGGTGGTGGGTTCGCCCTTTTGATCCACAGCCCAGGTTTCCGGAATATCGACTTTACGTGAACGGGCATCCAGCACTTTGCCCCAGGCCTGAACGGTGGTGGCCATATCGAAGGTCATGATACGTCCGTTGGTGGCTGGAGCAGCGAAAGCGATGGGGTTAGTGCCGTAGTACACCTCTGCGCCACCGTAAGGAACTACCATCGGATCGGACTGACACACAGATAACCCAACCATACCCGCCTGAGCGGCCTGCTGTACAAAGTAGGAGAGTGCGCCACTGTGCCCAATACGGCGGATACCCACCACGGCAACACCGGTCTCTTTCGCCATGGCAATGGCCTCATCCATCGCCAGTTTGGCTGCCACATGTCCGGCGCCATTATCCCCGTGAAACATGCCACTGCAGGGGCCAGTTTTTTCAAAACGGAAATCCGGGTTACAGTTGGTGCCGCCCTTGGAGATACGTTCTGAGTAATACTCTACCCGCACGGCACCATGGGAGTGTACGCCTCTGGCATCGGCATGGGCCAGGACATCAGCCACAATGGCGGCATGTTCCTGAGACAGCCCGGCTTTAGCCATTTTATTTTGCATCAGTTGGGTCAATTCTACTCGTGTCAGTCGCATTATTTTTTCCCTATCACACGCTCATATGTAGGTACTTAAGCTCATAACACATTGATGTACCTTTAATTCATTACAGGGTAAATACTAAGACCTAACGATAGCAACATACTTTTCTGATCTCGCCTGGGATGAGCTCGTTGACCATGAGTCGCAAAAAA
>JBOFSC010000357.1:0-2178 GCA_051651345.1 Enterobacteriaceae bacterium | reverse complement strand
TGGCAGAGGAATTGTAGATTCTCATTGCGCAGCAGACTACCGGGCAACAGCCCCATCTCCAGCAGGATTTGAAAGCCATTGCAGATGCCGAGAATAAATTTACCCTGGGCCGCCGCCCTGCGCAGAGCCGGGATAATCGGCGAGGTACTGGCGATAGCGCCACAACGTAAATAGTCGCCATAGGAGAATCCCCCAGGCAGAACGATCAGATCGTAACGGCTCAGATCCTGCTCTTCATGCCACACAGAAGAGACCTGCATCTCCGGCCTCTGCTGTAGGGCACGTACACAGTCCTGATCACAGTTGGATCCGGGAAAAACAATCACGGCGCAGCGCACGTTATTTCTCCTCCAGTTCAAAGCGGTAACTCTCTACCACATGATTGACCAGCAGCTTGTCACACATCGCTTCCACTTCGGCAATCGCGGCAGCCCGATCAGTGATATCCAGCTGTAGTTCGATATATTTGCCCACCCGAACCCCCTGCAGCGCGTTAAATTGCAGACGCTGCAATGCGGTCTGCACCGCCACCCCTGCCGGGTCGAGAACACTCTCCTTTACCGTGACAACTATTTTGGCCGTAAACATGCTTACCTCTTTGTGAAAGATCGGAAAATTAAATCAATGCCGTACCGGTCAGACGCTGGTAGATGGCCAGATAGTGATCGCGGGTTTGCTGTACCACATCGGCGGGCAGAATCAATTTAGCCTCTGGTGCCGCTATCTGCTCTGCCTGGTGGGTCGCCAGATAGTGGCGCACCGGCTCTTTATCCCAGGAGGCGATCTCACTATCCAGTTGATAAAGCTCAACAGGCCAGAAGCGGGCGGAGTCAGGAGTGAATATTTCGTCGATCAGCACCAGCTTGCCATCCCGCCAGCCAAACTCGAATTTGCAGTCCACCAAAATCACTTCTCGCTTGCGACACTGTTGAGCAGCAAACTGGTACAGCGCCAGGCTGGTGTCTGCCAGCCGTTGGGCCACATCGCTCCCCACCTGATCGCACAGCTCAGCAAAACTGATATCCTGATCATGGCCGCTGTCACACTTGAGCGCCGGAGTGAAAATGGGCTCAGGCAGCACCTCATTTTTGCGCAAACCGGCGGCAAGAGAGATGCCGTTCACCTTGCCAGTGGCCTGATACTGGCGCCAGCCATTGCCTGCCAGATAACCACGCACCACACACTCGATGGCAATGCGTTCACAACGACACACCAGCATAGCGCGCGGCCTGATGGCGGCGCTGACCAGTTCCGGCATCTCACTGTCCGGTAACATATGGTGCGGGATAATGGACTCAATCTGTTTAAACCAGAACTTCGTCAGTTGATTGAGTACCCACCCCTTATAAGGAATCGGCGGTTGCAGGATATGATCGAAAGCAGAAATACGATCGGTCACCACTATCAGCATCTGCTGCGGGTCGGGCAACTGATAGAGTTCGCGTACCTTGCCGGAATAGAGTAGCGGGGCATCGATTTGCCCGACACTGCTGCTTAATGGCTCCATTACCAACCTCGTTGAGATAATATTGAATTAAAACAGTTTGTGGTGCTCTACCCAAGCTAGCCCCTGCCCACACTCTTTCACCAGCAAATTAATATGACCCATTTTTCTGCGCTCACGGGCGCTCTCTTTGCCGTACCAGTGGTAACAAGGGGTGATATGCTGCGCTCTGGCGCAAAGATCGGGGGTTTGCATCAACGCCAGGGCACGCGTCTGCTGGGCACCCAGAATATTGACCATCACCACCGGTGTCAGTAGCTGTACCGGTAGCAGGGGTAAGTTACAGATAGCACGAATATGCTGGCTGAACTGGCTGATATTGCAGGCATCCTGACTATAGTGACCACTATTGTGGGGACGGGGTGCCAGTTCATTGACATAGAGCCGCCCCTGCTCACAGATAAAGAACTCCACCGCCAGTAACCCCACCAGCTTCAAATGCTGAGCTATCTGTAGTGCCCATTGGCTCGCCTGTTGTTGCAGGGCCAGAGGCTGGCGCGCGGGAACAATGGAGAAACGTAATATATTGTCGTGATGGATATTTTCTGCCACCGGGAAGGTTTCGCACTCCCCCTGGGCATTGCGGGCCACGATAACCGATATCTCCCCGGACAGGGCCAGACAGCGTTCAGCCACCAGGCTGGCTAAGGGCCTCTCACCGACTGGCACAGTGG
>JBOFSC010000356.1:0-4684 GCA_051651345.1 Enterobacteriaceae bacterium | reverse complement strand
GAACTCAGTCGTGAAACGCCGTAGCGCCGATGGTAGTGTGGGGTCTCCCCATGTGAGAGTAGGGAATCGTCAGCAATTCAAAAAGCAGAACAGAGAGAAACAAAAGGCGGGCTGAAAAGTCCGCCTTTTGTGTTTTCTGACTCCTGAACCCTGATTTGCTAACCAACAGACAGAGCGTATAATCAATTCATTGTTGTTTATCAGGCAAGATAATGAAATTTGATTTGATGCATGGGCTGAGAATACCCAAAAAAAAGACGTATGCGATGCGCTATGTTGCGGGGCAGCCTGCCAGGCGTGTTTTCCCGCACCCCCATGATCAGAACAGCTATCGTCATGATATTCAGGAAAATACCCTGGTCAATACCAGTAACTTACTCAAGATCATGGTATGGAATATCTATAAACAGCAGCGTGCGAACTGGCTGAGTATTCTTAAGCGTTATGGTAGTGATCTACAGCTGCTGCTGTTACAGGAGGCACAATCCACACCAGAATTGATTAATTTTGCTACAGCAAATTATCTCAGTGCCGATCAGGTTCCCGCTGTAGTGTTCCCACAACATCCTTCCGGGGTGATGACGTTGGCATCGGCCCATCCTCTCTATTGTTGCCCCTTGCGGGAGAGAGAGCCACTGTTGCGTCTTGCAAAATCGGCCTTAGTGACAGTTTATCCCCTGCAAGAGGCGATATCTCTGATGGTGGTCAATATTCACGCCGTCAATTTTAGCCTTGGGACCAACGTATACAGTAAGCAATTGGATCCTATTGGATCTTTGATTGAATCTCACCAGGGGCCGGTTATCCTGGCTGGCGACTTTAATGCCTGGAGTAAGCATCGCATCCTTGCACTGTACGGATTTGCCCACAGTGTGGGTTTGCATGAGGTGGAATTCAGCCATGATCGGCGCAAGCGGGCTTTTGGCCGTCCTCTGGATTTTATTTTTTACCGCAATTTACAGCCCGCATCCTCTACTGTTCTGGTGACCAATGCCTCTGATCACAATCCTTTACTGGCTGAGTTTTTGCTGGAAAGCCAATCACACCGGACAACTGAGAAGGGACGGATATAAAAAAAGCGCAGATTTATCAGATTTTCTGCGCTTTTTCTTTGACGCCTGAGAGCGTTACCTGAGCCAGTTAGTTGATGCTGTTCTGCCTGGGTTTGACATACAGTGTCAGGGTATCGCCAGGTTGCAGACGTTCATTTTTGCTGAGCTCATTGTTCCAGCGCATCACATCATCTACATTCACGCCATGGCGCCTGGCAATGCTGGAGAGCGAGTCTCCCTTGCGAATACGGTATTTGACTTCACTACCTTTGCTGCGCTTGCTGTCTGTTGCTTTACGCTCATTATTGGCGACTTGTAACTGCTGACCAATTTTAAGCGGTCTGTTGGCGACAGTAGAGTTCCACTGTTTCAGCTCGTCAGGTGAGACATTAAGACGTTTGGCAATGCCAGTGATAGTATCACCAGGACGCACCCGATAGGGTTGATAGACGGCTTTGTCACTATTGGTTGTTCTGTGGCCTGATGTCGGTGTGGCGCCTTGTTTAACTGACGCCAGTTCGATGGAGCCGGAACGTAATGAGCTTTTGAGCTGCTTTGCCGAACTGCGTGGCAACATGATTGTATGTGGCCCATTGGGGGCTGTGATATTGCCTTTGTAGCCGGGATTGAAAGATTTCAGCTGGCTGAGTGGCACACCAGTCACCTCAGAAACCTGCGCTAAATCCACTTGTTTACCTGGATCCACTGGGGATAACGCTTTATCACCTTTGGATTTAGGTAAATGCAGACCATATTCACTGTTGTTTTTAATGATCTCACTCAATGCCAGCATTTTGGGCACAAAGAGCTCTGTTTCTTTGGGTAACTGCAGTGACCAGTAATCTGTGGCCAGACCTTTAGCTTTATTGCGCTTAATGGCCTGCATAACACGGCCTTCACCACTGTTATAAGCTGCGATAGTTAACAGCCAGTCCCCATCAAACATGTTGTTGAGGTTTTGCAAAATATCCAGAGCAGCAGAGGTGGAGGCGATGACATCGCGACGACCGTCATACCACTTATCCTGCTTTAAACCATAGTTACGGCCTGTCTGCGGTACAATTTGCCATAAGCCTGCAGCTTTAGCGGGGGAGGTGGCGTGAGGATTGAATGCGCTTTCCACCATCGGCAGAAGGGCGACCTCCATCGGCATCTTACGCTGCTTAACCTGTTCAATAATCCAATACATATAGGGTTCAGCGCGTGTTGCCATGGTTTGCAGATAGCTTTTCTTATTCAGATAGAGATGCTTCTGCTTCTTCACCCGTGCATTATCAGGAACGTCCAGTTGTAACTGGTTACCGATGTAGCGCCAGAGATCGCGTTGATGCACTGCAGCGATATCTTCGCCATCAGCGCCTTTAAGTGCAGCCGCAGTCAGTGCTGCGTTTTGTCCGTTTTGACCTCGATGCCCGGCATTTTGCTTTGAAACTTGGCAACCAACCAATAAGACAGAGGCCAAAATTATTGCTTTTGCCTTCATGTAGGTATCAATTTTTTGCTTAAAAGACGCTCAATGATACGTACTAAAGCCCCATATGACAACTAAAAAAGTTCAAAAAAAGTCTTTTTTGCGGCGCAGCTCGGCAAAAACCATGCAGTCATCTACACTCTTCTCATTAATATGTAGAGATTTTCTTACCTTTTCCTCACTGCAGCGTAAAAACAGATTAATCCTTTTTTCATGGCTCAGCAGGGAGGGTAACGTCGTTACTCCCTGTTTTCGCAGTTGTGTGACCCGCTGCTGATAATTGGTAATATCACTGTCATCGGGCAGGATAGTATGGGCAAACGCCAGGTTTTGCTGTGTATACTCATGGGTGCAGCAGATCAGGGTCTCATCTGGCAGGCTGGCAATGCGCTGCAGTGAGTGATACATCTGCTGTGTGTAGTCCGCATTAAAAAGACGCCCACAGCCGGCAGAAAAGAGGACATCACCGCAGAAGAGCCAGGGAGGCTGATAGAACGCGATATGCTGTGGCGTGTGCCCGGGCAGCGATAGCACGCTAAACTGGAAGGGCCCATAACTCAGGGTATCTCCTTCAGTGACGATATGAGTGGCCCCTTTACTGCGAGTCTCTTCCGGACCCGCCACGGGCAGATGGGGATAGTGTTGAATTAGCCTGGCGACGCCCGCAGTATGATCGCTATGAAGATGGGTTAACAGAATGGCCAGTGGCTGCAAATTAAGTGCCTCAAGCTGTGCCAGAACCGGTGCAGCATCGCCCGGATCAACAATAATGCAGTGACCTGGGCTCTGAGCCAATAACCAGATATAGTTACTATCAAGAGCAGGAATGGGGATCAGTTGCATGTGTACCTCGGCTAACATGAGTGAGTAGACCAAGTATATTATGAAGCCCGCACAGATATCTCGACAGATTACCGCTCCCGTCAACTGGGCGGAGTTACCGTGGGGGGAGTACTATCGGGAAACCCTGCAGCAACAGTTAACGCCCTGGCTGCCTAAACTGATTGGCGATACTTTGTTGAAATTAGGCCCTCTCAGCATGGAATTAGCCACAGATAAGTGTTTAATCCCGGCCCAGTTCTCTCTTTCTACTGTCGGCAGCGACTGCGATATTATCGCCGATATTCATCAGTTGCCTTTTATTAACAAGTCTGTCAATGCCTGCCTGATGGCCCATATCCTTTGTTATAGTGCTGATCCCCATGCGATTTTACGTGAGGTGGATCGTGTTATGGTGGATGATGGCTGGCTGATAGTCAGTAATTTTAATCCCTTCAGCCTGCTCGGTGTCGGTAGTTTGTTACCCTGGATGAAGTATAAACAGCCCTACTGTAGCCGCATGTTCACCCTGATGCGTCTGCTGGACTGGTTGCAACTGCTCAATTACGAGATTATGTATCATCACTGCTGCCAGCTGCTGCCCTGGAGTCGGCAGAAAAATGGCATACTCAGCCGCCATTTTCCCGCGCTCGGCTGTTTAAGTCTGATTATTGCCCGCAAACGGACGATACCACTGCGTATGCAACCCCTGAGTATCAGGGAGAGAGAGTCCTATTGGGGGGGAGTGCCTGATTCCGCCAAAAGCTATCGAGATAACCTGCTATGAGGGTTCCGGAGTATAACCACTGTCCTCTGCTGTCGGGTTTTGCGCGGCCACTTTAGCCAGCTCATCGCAACGCTCATTCTCCGGATGTCCTGAATGGCCTTTAACCCAGCGCCATTCAACCTGGTGACGTTGTTCTGCGCTGTCGAGCCTTTGCCACAGGTCACTGTTTTTCACTGGCTTTTTATCCGCGGTGCGCCAGCCACGCTGCTTCCAGTTATGGATCCATTTGGTGATCCCCTGACGGACATACTGGCTGTCGGTATGCAGAATAATAGAGCAGGGCTGGCTCAGGGCCTCCAGTGCCATAATAGCCGCCAGTAACTCCATACGATTATTGGTGGTCAGATGGTAACCGCCGCTGAGCTCCTTTTCATGCTGTTTGTACCGCAGCACTGCGGCATAGCCTCCTGGACCCGGATTGCCCAGACAGGCACCATCAGTAAAAATTTCTACCTGCTTGTGCATTTTTGATAAACTCGTTGTTAGTAGGCGTGGGAGATGACAGATAAGTCTGGCATAAAATAGATATGATGAATACACAAACTGCCTCTGTGC
>JBOFSC010000355.1:0-1726 GCA_051651345.1 Enterobacteriaceae bacterium | reverse complement strand
TATGATCAACTTTTTATTCAGAGTGATTTTTCTGTTGTTCTAAAAGGGAGTATCAAACTCTATCCGAACCCTGAAATGATCCTTGGTTACCTAATCCCGGTAACAGGGATATCGTCTCTTGACCCACTGCTGAAGTGTCTGATGCGGCTACGCATTATGGGAATAGTCCAGGGAATTCCTGCCTTTTCTGACGCATTTAGAGTACTACTACCGGAGTTTCCAATATCAACGTTAATTTCCCTTTCTCCCGTTGAACGTGCCCAACTCTGCAATCAACGGGGGATAGGAGAATGGAATCTCTTTTTTTCTGTTATGGGAGAGACGAACTATGTCATAGCAATCAAACAATACCTTGGATTGGCGCTTAATCCGTTTCCGGTCATAGTGGCGTCTGATAACTGTGTCACTACAAACTGTGTCACTACAAACTGTGGCTCCACAAATAACCCTGATATTTTGCCGTACATGGGGCAGTGTCTGAATCTGCTGCGTAATCGTATCCCCCATGATTTTGACTGGTCGTCACATCTGCATATCCATCATCAACCGCTCAATAATACCGGGGAGCCAGGCCTGGATGGTTGCGGTATTATTTTTGTAACCACAGCGACACCAATAGAAGCTGAAGCCTTTTACACTGTTGAAAGCATTGTTAGAAAACAGTGCAAGCCCGATTCTATTGCCTATACCATTCAGGCATTTCATGTGAAGGGGATGACTTTATGCTTCTATATCAGATTGTGTTACGACAGGCTGACTTGTGATATCAACATCATCGGAGTAGTCCACAGATTGCAGGAGGCTTTTATCTCTGCTGGCTACGCCTTGTTGAGAACATCGCATCTTGATAATCACTATTTTTCGCAAACAGACCAGGCGATCCATACCACGCTTAAAAACGCATTTGACCCACAGGGGCTGCTAAAAAACAGTAATTTCGCCGCGTGAGGTGTCATTTTTGTGGCTATCCTCCGGTGGCAGAATAGCAACTGACGCCGGGGTACAGAGTGCTGGAGTTGACCTGCTAAAAGACAGATGCGGGTTTGGGGGCGTTTTATGGTTACAGCGCACAACTATACCTTATCTGGCAGGCAGGTCTGTGCCAGGAGCGGACATTACTGTGATTCTGAAAAACACTCTTATAGTGACCTGATTATCTGACCTCTTTATGTATGTTAATCTGAAGCAAGTAAAACAATTCACATCGGAGGGCGTATGCAAGGGCCAGATCCATCGAATAAGCATCCAATGTTGGGATTTCCTCAGGTTTGTTTCATCAAAAATACTGTGACGAATCCAAACATTATCATTGGTGATTTCACATATTATGATGATCCAGAAGACTCCGAGGGTTTTGAACGTAATGTTCTCTATCACTTCCCTTTCATCGGTGACAGGCTGGTTATCGGTAAGTTTTGCGCTATCGCAAAAGGTGTCCAATTCATAATGAACGGCGCGAACCATAAATTATCAGGCTTCTCTACCTTCCCGTTTTATATTTTCGGGAATGGGTGGGAAAAGGCGATGCCACAGCCCGGAGATTTACCATACAAAGGCGACACGATAATCGGGAACGATGTCTGGATAGGGTACAAGGCGCTTATCATGCCTGGCGTGAAGATTGGCAACGGAGCGATTATTTCCTCCCGAGCTGTTGTCACTACGGACGTCCCCTCTTATACCATTGTCGGTGGTAATCCTGCAAAAGTGATTAAGAAACGATTTT
>JBOFSC010000354.1:0-1502 GCA_051651345.1 Enterobacteriaceae bacterium | reverse complement strand
CGACAATGAAAAATCTGCGCGATACCCATAACCGCCATACGCATGGGGTGACTCAGGTGGAGCTGGGGAATGCAACAAGAACCAGTCAGCGGCCAGGGGAGCAGGTGCAATGAGTGATATCAAAACACTCTGGCAGATTGATATCGCAGCCGGTAACTGGAGTGTTACCCATGGCGATCTGCAGAGTGATGATGATTTGCCGACAGCGGTACTTATCAGCCTGTTTACTGATCGCCTCGCCCGTACCGACGACCGTTTAGACGACGATAATCGCCGGGGGTGGTGGGGAGATCACGAACAGGACCAGCGCATCGGATCCCGCCTCTGGCTGCTTGCCAGAGAGAAATTAACCACATCGGTGGCCACCAGGGCAGAAACCTATGCAAAAGAGGCCCTGCAGTGGCTGATTGATGATCGCGTTGTTGCCAGCATTGAGCCATCGGCAGAAATCGTATATCCCAACCGGCTCCACCTGACAATCATACTGACGCGCCCGGGTGGCCAGCCTGAAAGCATGAAATTTAACTGGGTGTGGGAGGCCATAAATGCCGTATAACCGAAAACCCTTAACGGATTTGCGCAGTGATGTTCGCTCTGAATTGCAATCCCGGTTGCCAGCAGCCGGGGGGCTGTTGCGGTTCAGTAACCTGGCCGTAATTGGTGACATTCTTGCCGGACTGACTCACCAGCAGCTTGGGTACCTGGACTGGATAGCTCAACAGTCTGTCCCCGTGACCGCTACAGCGGAATATCTGGAGAGTTGGGCGGCACTGATTGGTGTTTATCGCAAATATGCATCAGCAGCAACAGGAAAAGTCCTGTTTACCGGGGAGAACGAATCACCTGTTCCGGCCGGAACCCGTCTTAATCGCCCTGACGGGTACCGCTATGTTACCACCACCGAAGCCGTTATCCGTGACGGTAGTGCTGTGGTGGAGGTCATGGCGGTACTGCCTGATGTGCTTGAAGATGTCAGCGGTGGAGGCCGGAGTGGGAATACTGACGCAGGGATAATATTAACCATGGATTCGGCTCTGCCCGGCGTTAAGTCTCAGGCGGTATCTGGGGGCCTGACTGGTGGTGCGGACATTGAGAGCGACCAGTCGTTACGGTCCCGCATGTTACATGCCTATCAGGCACCGCCACAGGGTGGGAACATGGAAGATGTCAGGCGGTGGGTGCTTGAGGTTCCGGGTGTCACCCGCGCGTGGGTTCGCCCGTGGTTGATGGGGCCCGGCAGTGTCGGTATCTATATCATGTGCGATAAAGATGGTATGACAGGGTTTCCCACAGGCAAAGACGGTGTATCGACCATGGAACCATGGGGGGCCGGTAAAGCCACAGGTGACCAGGGCAGAGTTGCTAATGCGCTTTATCCGCGCCAGCCTGTAACATCGCTTGTTTATGTGGCATCCCCCATTCCAAAGCCAATAGATTTTGAGTTTGACAGCATAAGCTCAGGTCGTGATATGACAGCGGAAATAACCCAGGCAATAGCTACA
>JBOFSC010000353.1:0-1125 GCA_051651345.1 Enterobacteriaceae bacterium | reverse complement strand
TGGGATCCCAACCTGGTACTATGGCGAGGCGCAGTGTGACTGGGATGATTTTTTCCCCTCGCTGGAAGAGATCAATTTCCAGGGTAAGAAAGTCGCCCTGTTTGGTTGTGGTGACCAGGAAGATTACGCAGAATATTTTTGCGATGCAATGGGGACCTTGCGCGATATTATCGAACCCCGTGGCGCAACGATTGTAGGCCGCTGGCCAACGGCAGGCTATCACTTTGAAGCGTCCAAAGGGCTGGATGACGATAATCACTTTATCGGTCTTGCGATTGATGAAGACAGGCAACCGGAATTAACCGCAGAGCGGGTTTCCACTTGGGTTAAGCAGATTGCCGCTGAACTGGGCCTGTAATAACCTTCCTGAATATCAGCGGGCTACATGACCCTCTCTGCGATACCAGAGTGTTAGTGTCATCAAAGCCAACATCACCGGGGCCAGCAAAAGTGACGCAGTATAGTTGACCGATTGCCAGCCCCAGGCATTCAGCAAGCCTCCGGCAGAAAATGAGGCGAGGCTGGTGGCAGTGAACATCAGAAAATCATGGGTGGCTTGAGTTTTTGCTTGTTCTCCGGGCCGATAAACCCGAGTCAATAACGTTGTACCGCCAATAAACAGGAAGTTCCAGCCCACCCCCACCAGAGTCAGTCCGGACAAATAGTAGAAAACACCCTCACCGCTCAGGGCAATCAACACATGGGCTGCCATAAACAATACGCCCAGCCACATGATGGGCAGCACACCATAACGGCGGATCAGATTGCCGGTAAAAAATGAAGGCACAAACATCCCCAGTACATGCCATTGAATCACCGTGGCAGCATCCCCCACAGCATGTCCACTACTCTGCATCGCCAGCGGTGTCGCGGTCATGATCATCACCATCACCGCATAGCCCATAGACGAGCCAATCAGAGCAGTAATAAATTCCGGCTGGCGTATGATCTGTAGCAGGGGCCTGCCACTGCCCTGTTGCTTCTGCGCGACCATGGGCGGAATCTGGATCCGAGTCATCAATAGCAGAGCGGCAATGCTGAGTATAAATAGCGCTATAAAAGAGACCATAAACGGCAAAGGCCCGATATTCTGGGTAAAACGGGCGATATTGGGCCCGGCCAGCG